>CASBQJ010000135.1 GCA_949127705.1 Synechococcales cyanobacterium PMM_0085 | reverse complement strand
GCCCAGTCTACCGAGCGCACCGGTTCAACCGTTGCCTGACCTGCACCGGCCAATGTCGCGAGCAAGAGGCTCCCCGTTAGCCCCATAGCGAGTGAATTCCGCACGTTAGACTACCCTCATAACGAATCTCAATTGATGTTCGGATCCAGTGTCAGTGCCCCTATCGCTTGCATCGGTCGTAGCATCAGAATTGCTGACTCAAATCAGAGTGTGCCACACCACCTCCCCTTCTGTGTCAGGATCAAATTGCAAATCCATGCAACTGCCATGCGACTGCCATGCAACTGCCATGCAACTGGATGGATGACGAGGTAACCGATGGCTAAATCTGACTCAAGTCTGGTGCTGCGGCAGCTCCCCATTGGAGTAGGCATGTTGGCCGGGTCGCTGCTGCTGGTCAATCGACTGTGGACGCCCGACCTGACCAATTCGCAAGCGCGCTCTGATGCCCTAGGGGTGATTATTAGCGCCGTGTTGATTCTAATTGGTTTGCTGTGGCAGCAAATTCAGCCGCGATCGCCCGATGTGGTCGTGCTCAATGGGCAGGAGGTGTTTGACCTAGCGGCCGACTTGCCCGATCCAGTGCGGCTAGAGCTAGCTTGGGCTTCTCACATCCTGTTGACCAATACGGTGACGCGATCGCTCGTCGTCTTCGTCAACGGCCAGGTGCTGCTGCGTCGAGGCATCGTTGGAGCCAGCTCTACTGTGGCCCCCGGAGCTATTCTGCAACGCGTCCTCCAAACCCAAAAGCCCGTCTATTTGGTCAACCTCCAGATCTATCCCGGTAAAGTTGAGTTTGACTACCTGCCCGACAATACCCAAGGCGTGATCTGCCAACCCATTGGGACTCAAGGCGTCCTGATTTTAGGAGCCAACGCGCCCCGCAGCTATACTCGCCAAGACGAAATCTGGATTGCCGGACTAGCTAATAAGTTAGACAGCACCTTAGACCAATGGCCGCTACCCCACCTTACGCATCCCTAACTCCTATGCTGATTCTCTACTGGACTCTCGTACTGGTGATGATGGTGGGCATTGCAGGCGCAGTGTTACCCGCTGTACCGGGTGTCGGCCTAATTGCGGTGGCGATCGCGGCCTGGGGATTTGCTAACGGGTTTGAGGGACTAGGCGTGCCGCTAGTAGTCGCGATCGTAGCGCTGCTCGTGAGTACGGGGATCGACTTTCTGGCTACTTACCTGGGAGCAAAGCAGGCCGGGGCGAGCATCTGGGGGCAGGTAGGCGCGGTTGTAGGGCTATTGCTCGGTTTTTTTGGACTGCTGCCTGCTTTACCCATTGGCGGGCCATTGCTGGGGATTCTATTGGGGCCTCTGCTAGGCGCGATTGTGGGCGAGTTTCTCTATCGGCGCGATTTGCGGCTAGCCATTCGCGCCGGGTTCGGCATCCTGGTTGGTTCATTGGTAGGGACGCTGATTCATGTGATTTTGGCGATCGCCACCGTCGCCATCTTTTTGGTGACAACGCTGCCAACCGTTACCTGATGGTAGAGACGCGATTAATCGCGTCTCTACGGATTAATCCGTTAATCTGTAATCAAAGTTAACGGCGGTGGGAGTGAGAATTCAACACAATGCTGAGAATTATTACAGACTTCGACGGCCCCATCATGGACGTATCGGAGCGTTACTACCAGGTCTACCAATTCTGCCTTAGCCAAATTTCTCGCCCTGATCAAATCATTCACCAGCTGCCCAAATCAGAGTTTTGGCGGCTGAAACGCGCCCAAGTTCCCGAACGCCAAATTGGTCAAATGTCTGGGTTAGATGACATGCAAGCAGCAGAATTTGCGCGGCTGCGACGGCAAACCGTACACACGCGCCCCTATCTAAACTATGACACGCCCATTGCCGGTGCCACAGAAACGCTAGAACAGATTCAAGCCCTGGGGATCGACCTGCTAGTGATGACGATGCGGCGCACCAGCGAACTAGAAGAAGCCTTCAGCCGCTGTGACCTAGGACGGTTTTTTGCTCCCGATCGTCGCTATTGCCTCAGTGAAGACTATGTCAAAACCACCGATGTCGGCGATAAGCCGCTGCTGATGCAGCGGGCGATCGCCGAACTCCCCCCAGCCGAGAGCTGGATGGTAGGCGACACCGAAGCCGACATTGCCGCCGCCAAAACCCACGGCCTGAAAGTGGTCAGCGTCCTGAGCGGAATTCGCGATCGCACGCAGCTAAGTCAGCATCAGCCCGACTGGGTAGCGGCTGACTTAGGGGAAGCCGTAGACATTATTTTGCAACAGGCCAACTGCTCTGTCTATCTCAACGCAGGAAACTGCTGATCAGCCACAGCAGCACGAATGTCAGCACGGCTGCGACGGTATTAGGGTCAAGCTGAGCCGCCAGCAGCTGAGGCGCTAGCAGTTCCGCCAACCATAGCCCTGTCAACACCCCAACGACCAATCCCGCTAGCGTTAATAAAAACGCTCGACCAAACTTATTTTCTTTGCGGTTAAGAAAATAAAAGTTAAACCCGACTCCCAGCGCCAGCGCCACCGGAGGAGACGAGAAGCTTAAAAGACTAGCCCCTGAAAACAGGGCAGCAGGCAGCAAAATGTCGTTGCGGCTAGGCGTATCTAAAAAGCGCTGTAACCAAGCGGAAGCCTTCTTGGCTGGGGCTGGGGTAAAGTCTGGAGGCGGTTCTACCAGCTTTTCTGGAAATCGAATCCGATCAGGAACCTTAATCTTTCCTTCTTGGCGTTGCCGTAACCGATCCATCAAGATGGCATCATAGGCGGCCTCAATCGACTCCGATTGACGGCGATCGCCTCCCTGCTCCTGCAACAAACGATTTCGCGCTTCCTGAATTTCCTCAAACGAGGATGCCTCACTGACGCCCAGTTTCTCGTAGTGACTCATCTCACTCATCTACAACCTCCAGAAGACCCCCGCGATAGTCGATTATCATAATCCAGTAACAGCCGCAATAGGCTTGAAGCGAGAAACTGACAAACCCTACTCACCTAAGCTAAACCCTACAATAGCTAAATGGCCAACCTACCTCGAATTCTATGTGAATCTATGTTTCGTTAGCTAGTAGGCAACTAGCTGTTGTTTTACTCACTACCAAGTCCAAGTAACGGCTCAGTGCATTCGCCACTTGCCCCATTGCCATTAGTGTAGCGGGCTGTTTGGGTTTCGCAAACAGAAGGCAGTGAAAGCTTAATCAAGCAGCTTTTGGCTCCAAGCGCACCTAGATCTTCTAGCATAGCCACTGGCCATTGCTAGATTTTGTGCTGATAATTGTCTTAGCGGCTGCTTAATATACTGGGTGCATAGTTTCATCTTACGTAATTAGACCGTTCCTTCAGCCCGGAACGCCTAATCCCTTCCTAAGAATTGACTCAATCTATCTTTAAGTTTGATTTGAAATTCTTAACGTCCCTTTACTCCTCGACAAAAGGTTACAGCCATGGCTTCAGCCAAGATTCTCGTCGTTGACGACGATCAACATATTCGTACTCTCATCCACCGCTTCCTATCGAAGCATAGCTACCAGGTAGAGTCTGCTGAGGACGGGAAAGGAGCAATGGCGGTCTTTGAGCAGTTCAACCCCGATCTGGTGATTCTAGATGTGAACTTACCAGACGCAACTGGCTACAACCTTTGCCAGGAAATGCAGAGTCGCACAGGTGTGTTTGTGTTGATGCTCACCAGTCGCGCAGACGAAGCCGACAAAATTCGCGGCTTCTCTCAAGGTGCCGATGATTATTTAACTAAACCGTTCAGTCTCGGGGAACTAGAAGTTAGAGTTCAAGCTGTTCTTAAACGTAAGCGCCCAATTACCGAAGCAGAACACAAGTGTTTGACGTTCAACGGGCTAGCGATTGATCCCGTCAGCCGTGAAGTGAGCCTCAATCAAGAGCAAATCCTGCTAACAGCGCTAGAATTTGACCTGCTCCATTTCTTGGCGAGCCATCCTGGCCGCGTGTGGCGGCGCGCTGAACTGATCCAGAAAGTGTGGGATTACGAATATGTTGGAGATCAGCGCGTTGTAGATGTACACATTGGGCAAATCCGCAAAAAAATTGAAATTGACACCAGTCAACCGGCACTGATCCAAACGGTGCGCGGCGTCGGGTACAAATTTGAAGCTCCCGATCTAGCTCAAGAAGAGTAGATTTTTCATTTCTTTAAAATCCAATAGGCTTGTGTCAAGGGAAAGTTTCACCCTCAACACAAGCCTCTTGGATTTGTTTTAAGTCACAATTCCCAGAATCAATGCTGTTCTAGGCTTCCCATTTATCGGCGACGAGTTCGGCTAGATCTACCACACGCTGGCTGTAGCCCCATTCGTTGTCGTACCAAGCAATCACTTTAATCATGTCGCCACCCATCACCATCGTTAAGAAAGAATCGATGATAGACGACGCATCATTGCCACGATAGTCACAGGATACTAGCTCTAGCTCGCTGTAGGCTAGGATACCTTTGAGTGATCCTTCTGCGGCTGCCTTCAGCGCTTCATTGACCTGCTCGGTAATCACTTGCTTTTCAACTTGCACCACCAAATCGACAACAGACACGTTGGGAGTAGGCACCCGCAGCGCGATTCCGTTTAGCTTTCCGGCCATTTCAGGAATGACTAACGCCACGGCTTTAGCCGCACCCGTCGTGGTAGGGACGATGTTGAGTGCGGCGGCTCGGGCTCGACGCACATCCCGGTGGCTAGCATCTAGCAGCCGCTGGTCGCCTGTATAGCTGTGAGTGGTGGTCATCGTACCCTTAATGATGCCAAAGCTTTCGTGGAGCACTTTGACGACCGGGGCTAGGCAGTTTGTGGTACAGCTAGCGTTGCTGATGACGGTGTGCTTCTTGTGGTCATAGTTGTGGTGGTTGACCCCATAGACGAAGGTACCGTCATCCCCTTTGCCTGGGGCCGTAATTAGCACCTTTTTGGCACCTGCCTGGATGTGCTTAGAGGCCCCTTCCATGCTGGTAAAAACACCCGTAGACTCAATCACCAAGTCTACATCCCACTTTCCCCAAGGCAGGTTGAGAGGATTCCGATCAGAAACGCATTTGACGACTTTACCGTTTGCCGTAATCGTATTCTCATCTGCGCTAATGTCGGCATCCATCTTCCCGAGCATGGAATCATACATGAGCAGGTGAGCATTGGTTCGGGGATCGGACGTGTCGTTCACTGCGACAATTTCAAAGCTGCTGTTTTCTCGGCCAAGCCAGCATCGCATAAAGTTACGGCCGATGCGCCCAAAGCCGTTGATCGCTACTCTAATCACTTGCGTCTTGCCCTCTTTACACTACATAACCGCCATTGTTGAAACAGATCATACACTTTTAAGAGTTACTCGCTCAAGGATGAGGCCGAAAAGCAGCAATTCTCATTTTGCAATTCTCATTTTTAAGGCAGCTTTAGGGTTTGATGTCAGCGTTAGGATACTGGCTCGTAGAGCTGGTGCTGTCGAATATAGGCGTCAACGGCAGCAGGGACGAGGGTTGAGATTGAGATTGAGCGGCGATCGCCCAATTGCTGGCGAATCAAGCTAGAAGAAATATTCAGGGGCGGCATGTCTAGCAACTGCCACTGGATTTCAATCTGCTGCGAGGCGAGCTGTTGAACAACTTGCTGGCAGCAGACGGGTGAAGAGTTTTCAAAGACGGGCGGATAAACTACTGCTTGGGTTGAAACAACAGTAGGATTACTGCCTTCTGGGTTATTTTGCAGATCTCGACTGGCTAGGTTTAGCGAGTCTGCTTGACCACTGTGGGTCAGTTGACCCGGTTGGGGGTGGGTCAGTTGACCCGGTTGGGAGTGGGTCAGTTGACCCGGTTGGGTTGGCTTGGATTGGATTGGGTGAATCGGTCTCGGAGCGACCAACCAAGTACATTGAGGGATTAGCTCTAAGCGGCGATACCAACGCGGTAGCGTTTGAAAGGCATCCAGGCCAATAATCCAGTACCAGTGGCTGGCTGGGTATTGACGCTGAAGATCGAGCAGGGTGTGGACTGCATAGGAGGGAGAGGCGCGATCGCAATCTACAGTTGAAAGGCTAAAGGCAGGATAAGGGGCGATCGCCAGCCGAATCATCTCCAAGCGATGGGGTAGTGTGGTCAAGCGCTCAATGGTACGGTGAGGGGGTTGACCCGCAGGCACCCAAATCACCTGGTGCAAGGCAGCTTGGTCTAAGGCCACGGCGGCGGCGGCTAAATGCCCTAGGTGAGGAGGGTTAAACGTCCCTCCCAAAATAGCCCGTCTTTGCATACAGTTCATGGCGTCTGAAGCGGTTTGAGCAGCGGTTTATATCGAGAACAAATAATTCTTGCTATGATATCGCGTGATATTAGTGTGGTGTGGTGTGTGAGGAGCTAGAATGCTGAACCCTGTCGATCTCAGCGGGAAACCGTTTCATTTCATCGGTATTGGTGGCATTGGCATGTCGGCACTTGCCTATGTGTTGGCAAAGAGAAGCTTGCCAGTGTCTGGCTCAGATATTTGCCTCAATCATATGACGAAGCGCCTTCAGGAGCAGGGTGCTCATATTTTCTTGAGTCAAGATGCAACCAATCTGGAATTTTTCAATTCGACAGCGAGTTCGCTAGCTGAGGCGCTGCCGCTGCAAGTCGGTGGGGTAGTGGCAAGTCTGGCAACCACGGAGCCGCGATCGCTGGTGGCACAGGCAGCACACAGCCTGCCGCAGGTGATTTGCTCAACCGCCATTAACTGCAACAACTCTGAATATCGCGCCGCTCTCGATTTGGGCTGCCCCATCTTCCATCGCTCTGATTTGCTAGCGGCGTTAATGCACGAGTATCGGGGAATCGCGATCGCAGGCACCCACGGAAAAACCACCACCAGCAGCATGATCGGCTATTTGCTGATGCGGGCAGGGCTAGATCCGACGATTGTGGTGGGTGGCGAAGTCAGCGCCTGGGAAGGCAACGCCCGCACCGGGGAAGGGCCTTATCTGGTAGCCGAAGCCGATGAATCAGACGGGTCGCTGGTAAAACTATCTGCCGAAATTGGCGTCATTACCAATATTGAACTCGACCATCCTGACCACTATGCCAGCGTGGATGAAGTCGTGCAAATCTTTCAGGCATTTGCCGGCAACTGTAAGGCTTTAGTCGGCTGCTGGGATTGTGATCTGGTGCGGCAAGAATTGCCTACAACTGTGAGCTACAGCCTCTATCCAGAACGATCAGCCGACTACACGGTCGATCAAATCACCTGCCAGTCGGGGGGCACCGTCGCTCGCGTTTGGGAGCGCGGCAAGCCTTTGGGATACCTCAAAATCGCGCTGTTAGGGCGGCATAATCTGAGCAATGCCTTGGCGGCGGTGGCGGTGGGGCGCATGTTGAACCTGAGCTTTGAACAAATTGCCAATGGGTTACAAGGGTTTGAAGGCGCACGTCGTCGCTTTGAGCGTCGGGGCGAGGCCAATCAGATTTTGTTTATTGATGACTACGCCCACCACCCCAGCGAAATTCAAGCGACGCTGTCTGCGGCTCGGCTGCGGGTGCAGTCGGGAGCTGCCGACCAGCCACGCCGGGTAGTGGCTATTTTTCAGCCGCATCGCTACAGCCGCACCAAAACATTTTTACAAGAGTTTGCTCGGTCATTTGGCGAAGCTGACCTGGTGGTGACGACAGAGATTTATAGTGCAGGTGAATCTAACTTGGTCGATATCACAGGTCAGCAGCTGGCAGAGGCGATCGCCAAACATCATCCCAACGTAGTGTTCCAGCCCAGCTTAAGCGACGTTTCCGATTTCTTGGCCACCGCACTAGAGCCAGGAGACTTGGCCATCTTTTTAGGAGCTGGCAATCTAAATCGGGTGATTCCAGATTTGATTGATGCCTATCAGCAGCGGGAGCAGGCTCAACCTGAGTAAAATTAACGTTAATCTGTTGTCTAGACTTTTCAGGCTATGACCGTCCCTGACCCATCTTCTTTTAAGCAGTCCACCCGTGTTGAAAAAGGAGCTGGCGGCTTGATCGCAATAGACCATCGAGTCGGATCTCACGGTTTGGCTCAGCGATGCCAACCGCACTTAGCAATAGAGTCCATCCCCCTGCCCAATACAGATTGCTTAATTAAACCCCAAGTCTCACTGGCTGGGTTTACGTCCTACCGAGTGGGTGGGCCTGCCGAATGGTTTGTGACGCCTCGCACCCTAGACGATCTGCGCGCCAGTCTGGCCTGGGCACAGGGTGAAGGACTACCTTTCATGATGCTAGGAGCTGGATCTAACCTATTGGTGAGCGATCGCGGCTTACCCGGTCTAATCATCTGCACCCGCTATCTAAGGCACACCCAGTTTGACCACCACACCGGGCAATTGATCGCCGCTGCCGGAGAACCGATGCCACGATTGGCTCAGCAGGCCGCAGAACGAGGCTGGCAAGGGCTAGAATGGGCAGTCGGGATTCCCGGCACTGTGGGCGGAGCCGTCGTCATGAACGCTGGAGCACACACCGCCTGCACCGCAGACATCTTGGCCACTACACAGGTGCTCACCACTGATGGCTCGCTGCAAACGCTGCTGCCCAGCAACTTAGACTATCGGTATCGCACCTCTGCCTTGCAGGGAGATGCCAGTCGGCTGGTGACACAGGCCACCTTTCAGCTCCAACCCGGAGCTGAGCCCGCTCTGGTCATCGCCACAACCCGTGCTCATCAGGAACGCCGCCATGCCACGCAGCCCTATCACTTGCCCAGTTGCGGCAGCGTATTTCGCAACCCCAAACCGCATACGGCAGGCTGGTTCATTCAACAAACCGGGTTAAAGGGATATCAAATTGGCGATGCGCAGGTTTCTCAGCTTCACGCTAATTTCATTGTAAATTGCGGTAATGCAACGGCTAACGACGTGTTCCAGCTGATGCGCTATATCCAAGCGCAGGTTGAGCAGCATTGGCAGGTGCGACTGGAACCAGAAGTTAAAATTTTGGGTCAGTTTTAAGATCCACTCGATGCCGCCCAATCAATTCCCGGTGGCACAAGCGCCTTAGCCAGTTTGGCGAGTGGAACAGTTTGCGAAATGGCGGAGAAGGCTTTAGTGCTACAGTTTCTTCACCGTTTAACGGTGAAAATTTACAAGTTAGTGACGTGGTGTGAGACAGTAATTCATGGCAAGTTTGCTCTTGTCCCTTTTAACCCTTGCTGCGCAGCAAGCAAAACATAGATTTGTTCAGAAAACTCGGACTGTAGCGATGGCGCAGGAACGGTTCTTGTTAACCTTGCTGCGGGCGTATCAAGATACTGAATTAGGACGGCAGCTGAACCTGTCCCAAATCACCTCAGTGGACGCGTTTCGTCAGCAGGTGCCCATTTCGCCCTACAGCGCCTATGAGCCGTATGTAGAGCGCGTGGCGCGGGGCGATCGCAACATTCTCACCCCCGATCCGGTGATCTACCTCAACTTGACCAGCGGCAGCACCGGGAAGCAAAAGCTGATCCCAGTGACCAAGCGATCGCGGCGGATGCTGTCACGGGCAAACCAGGTCAGCCTTGGGTTTGCGGCAACGGCAGCGGCCAAGCGCGGGCGATCGCTCGGCAAAATACTGATGACCAGTTCGGTGCAAATTTTGGGTCACACCAGTGGCGGCATCGAATATGGGCCAGTTAGCGTCAGCGCCGTGCGGCTGAGCAATTCTATTTACCGACAAATTTTTGCCCATCCCTACGAAACCCTGCAAGTTTCCGACAGCTTGGCTCGGCACTACCTCTGCCTGCTGTTTGCCCTGAGAGAATCCAGCCTGGGCATGATTGGGGCCACGTTTCCCGTGATGGCGCTGCGGCTGTGCGACTACCTTGAATGCTACGCCGAAGACCTGATCCACGATTTAGAAACCGGCGCGATCGCCCCCTGGCTGGTGCTAGAACCCGAGCTGCGGGTCAAGCCCGGCGGCTTCGAGCGCCGAGCGGCAGTCGTTCATCCACATCGCGTACAGGAACGACATCAG
>CASBQJ010000134.1 GCA_949127705.1 Synechococcales cyanobacterium PMM_0085 | reverse complement strand
CTCCTACCGGACGGGCGAGCGAGTGGTTCACGGGTCTAGGGGGAAAACCGCTAGCGGGCGTGATGGGCATTTTATTTCTGGTAGCCACGGGTGGCTTCTTGTGGGCGACTGCCCGCCCTCTCGGTTAACGCCCAATAACTATTCTTCAAAATTATTCTTTCAGATCAATTAACGCGGCGTTTAGTAACCTACTACACCTTTTCGCAACTCATCAGGACTGAAAATAGCCCCTTAATCCGCTATCACCCACTCACGTTATTTGTTAGAAGGGTCTATTCCAGGCACATGAGTATTTCTACAGAACCGCAGGTTATTGATCATTCTCAGGCAAGTCAAGACTATCCGCTGGCGGCTGTCCCGATGGATGCTCGCAAGCCCATCTGGTCTCTCGCCCCACTGCTAATGGGGTTCGCCCTCACCTCCACTACTCTGTTTGCGGGTGGAGCAATTGGGCCAGCGTTTAGCTTTACTAACATTCTCTGGCTAGTTATCATTGGCAACCTGCTCCTAGGTTCCTATTGTGCGGCGTTAGGATACATTGCCAGCAAAAGCGGGCTGAGCACGGTCTTGATGGCACGGTTTAGCTTCGGCAACATTGGTTCAAGGTGGGTCGATTTTGTGATGGGCTTTACCCAAATTGGCTGGTACGCCGTTACCAATGCGTTTATTGCCGACGCGTTAACCAATCTACTGGGGCTACCAGACGCCTTTAAATGGGTGTTAATGGTCTTCTTTACGTACGCGTTTTGCGTCACTGCCTACATTGGCTACACCGCCATGGACTGGCTGAGCCGGATTGCGGTTCCTGCCATGCTGATTTTGATTGCAATTAGCCTGTTTTTAGGATTTCGAGATGCAGGCGATTTGCTGGCTTTAGAACCGACTGAACCCATGAGCTTTGGGGCTGGTTTGGCGGTGGTGATTGGCACGTTTATTTCGGGAGGAACGCAGGCTACAAACTGGAGTCGGTTTGCCAATTCGGGTAAAAATGCTATTTGGAGTACTTTCCTAGCTTTTACATTTATTAACGGTCTGCTAGTATTTGCCGGAGCCTTTTGCACCTTGGTCTATGGCAGCGAAGATTTGATTCAAGCGATGGCCAAGCAGGGGATTTTGGTAGGTGGCTTAATCTTACTGATTCTGAATGTGTGGACGACGCAAGATAACACTATCTATGCATTTTCGGTCGCGGGTTCAAACTTCTTTCGCACGACCAAGCGTCACGCGTTTGTCTTGGGTGGAGCCACGTTTGCGTTGGTGCTAGCCCTGGCGGGTCTTTATGAAAATATCATTCCTTATCTCATCTTTCTAGGAGCGGTGATTCCTCCAGTTGGCGGCATCATTATGGCCGACTTTTGGCTGAAGCACCGGGGACATTTCCCCCCGCTGAGTGCTAAGCTGCCAGCCTTCAATTGGGCCGGGGTGATTGCTTATGTGGTGGGGTCGGCAACGGCTTATTTCTCGTCGCAGGCTGGTTTTGGGGTTGGTCCCATCAATGGCATCATTACGGCAGCAGTTTTGTATGTCGTCTTGAGTAAGCTGATCCCTCAGCGCATCCATGCCATGGAGCCATAAGTGTAATAGGTTTGTGAGAGCTGGGGCGCAGTCGCGCTACTGACAAAACTAGTGGATTGATTGAATTGACGCTCCTCAGGGGTGGAAGCGAGAGGGTATGCTCAGGGTGTCCTCTACCTTCCATCCCTGATTTTTTGCTTTATTTTTTGGATTGCCGATTGTTGGGATGATGCTGTTTTTCCATGCTGCAACTTACTAACTGCATTGTTTTGTATGGCCCAGATCTAGAACCTCATTGGTGCGATCGCTTTCAATTTAAGGGCGATACAATCCACCAAATCGAGTTGGGCGCTCCCTGTGAGGCCATTGACCATGGAGCCTTGGTGGTAATTCCAGGGCTATATAACAGCCATACCCACATGGGTGATTCGTGTTTGCCCGACGGGGCTACGGGAATGACGCTGGAGGAAGGGTTTTTTCGTCCAGATGGCTACAAATATCGAGAATTGGCCAAGCAGCCTCCCGAGGAGCACTTGAGCCATATGGTGGCGCACCTCAACTACATGTCGCGCACCGGTACCATCGGCCATGTAGACTTCCGGGAGCAGGGCGTGTATGGCAGCCAATTATTGCGGCAAGCTTCGCTCGAAACGGGAGTGCGATCGCTGATCCTAGGGCAGTTTAATGAATTACCCTTTAGTGTCGAACAGTTGCAGCGCAATCAAGACGGGCTAGCGGCTGATGCCTTGGTGGAGCTAGAGGCGGTGCTAGCGATCGCCGATGGGTTTTCGGAGAGCACCATGAACGACCTGACAGACGCAGCCTGGAGCCAAATTCGTCAAGTTACCGAGGCGCGCCGTAAGCTGCGGGCGGTGCACTGCCTAGAAAACTCAGGCTATCGCACCACTAGCATGGACATAACGGGGCGAGGCGATTTGGAACGAGCGTTGGAGCTATACGATCCCCACCTGGTGATTCATGCCACCGTGGCGAACGATGCGGAAATTGCCCAGCTGGGGCAAAATCGGGTCAACGTAGTGCTCAACCCGCGAGCCAACGCTAACCTGGGGCTGCCCCTGCCACCGATTGCCAAATTGCTCGACAGTGGCGCAAACCTATTGCTAGGCACCGACAACGGTTTACTCAACAGCCCTAACCTATTGGCAGAGCTAGATTTCACCTACAAAGTAGCCAAGAGCCAGTTTGGCGATGCCCAACGTCCTCACCCGAAAGATATCCTTAAACTGGTGACCAGTAACATGCGCCAGTTCTTGGGTGGCGATACCTATGGCTACTTGGAGGTAGGACTACCCGCTGATTTTGTTGTGCTAGATTTTTCTAAGCCCCATCTCCGTGCCAGTCGCCACCTGCTGGCGTCGATTGTGACCCGCGTGACTCCCGCCAATGTGCTAGCAACGGTGCGCCAAGGGCGGATTTTGTACCAAAGCTATGGGTTCGCCATGCATTTGGAGATTGCCTGAGGCGGGTAGGCACTATTGAGTTAAGTTGGCAGCGCTAAGGTTGAACACATTGAAAAGCCAGCAAGAATTTTCAAAATCTGCCCTGTATCGGATTTTGGATGCCAATTTGGATCGGGCGCGCGAAGGATTGCGAGTTATTGAAGAATGGTGCCGATTTGGGCTAAATGATGCTCAGTCGTCAGCGCTGTGCAAAGACCTGCGGCAGGAGTTGGCGCACTGGCATCGCCCTGAGTATCGGGCGGCACGAGATACACCGGGTGACCTAGGGACGCACCTGACCCATGCGCAAGAAGAGCAGCGGCAGAGCATTACGGCGGTGCTGCAAGCAAATTTCTGTCGGATTCAAGAAGCGCTGCGGGTATTAGAAGAATATGGCAAAATCGACAGTCCTGAGATGGCGGCGGCGTGTAAGCAAATGCGCTATCGGGTCTATGGGCTGGAAAGCACGCTGACGGGCAATCAGCGCCACCAAAAACTAGAGCGATCGCCCCTCTATCTGGTTACTTCCGCCAGCGATCGCCTGCTGCCTGCGGTAGAAGCGGCGCTGCAAGGGGGGGTAACCCTGGTGCAATATCGCGACAAAACAGCCGATGACCTGGTGCGGCTGCATACGGCGGAGAAACTATGTCACCTCTGCCACCGCTACGATGCCCTGTTTTTGGTCAACGATCGCGTTGATCTAGCGTTGGCAGTAGAGGCTGACGGCGTCCACCTGGGGCAGCAAGACCTGCCGATTGCCTTGGCGCGTCAGCTATTAGGCTCACAGCGAATTATCGGGCGCTCCACCACCAACCCAGAGGAAATGCAGCGCGCCATTCAAGAAGGAGCAGACTACATCGGGGTTGGACCTGTCTATGAAACGCCGACCAAGGCGGGCAAAGCAGCGGCGGGGCTGGACTATGTGCGTCATGCGGCTGTCCACGCTCCCCTGCCGTGGTTTGCGATTGGCGGGATCAATGGCGACAACGTCCACGCTGTGCTTCAGGCGGGGGCGGAGCGAGTGGCGATTGTGCGGGCAATTATGGACGCCGATCAGCCGCTGCTGGCAACGCAGTATTTTGTGGCGCAGCTAGCGCGAAAAGAGCCGCTGAATGGAGCTGCCTCCAGCCGTGAGATCGGCAAATAGTGGTCGGCAAATAGTGGTCGGCAAATAGTGGGATGATGCAAAAGCAGTCTTGCAGTGGGTTGAGCTGAAGCTATTTTGAACCATGGACGCGGGTGGGTTTCGAGAGCGGTGCTGGGTCTAATTTGCCTAGGGGCGATCGCGCTTTGCTTATTCGTTCCCCGCCCTGCGCTTGCGGCCATTGCCCAGCCTGAGCAGATGCCGCTCACGGTAGACCTACTGCAACAGCGGCTGAAAAAACCCAGTCAAGTGGAAGGTGTTCCGGTCGTCGATTTACGCCGCTTAGTGATTGATCTGCGCCCTGAAAACGCAGCCTTTCGGTTGCAGTTCTATCGATTACTCCAAGCGACATTGCAGCGATCGCCCACGCCCCTAGGACTCGACTTAAGCTATTCCCTGATTCAAGGTGACCTGGCAATTAGCGAGATTGGGTTGCGGGCACCGCTCTATGGCGACGGTCTGTCGCCCCTATTTACCGATGCAGAACAGGCTCAGCTCAGGCGCGATCGCCGCCGTCTCACCCAGCTCAGCCAACTATCGCGCTCGTTGCTCACCCCCGCCGCACCGCCCAGCTTGCAAATTACGGTACTGCGAGGCCCCTTAAAGCTAACCCAGACCCGGTTTGAAGGATTTGCCAATTTTACCAATACCTTCTTTTTGAGTAGCCTAGATGCGATCGGAGCCACATTTG
>CASBQJ010000133.1 GCA_949127705.1 Synechococcales cyanobacterium PMM_0085 | reverse complement strand
GTCTATGATCCAACTACCAAAGAATCTATCAGTTTTGCCACCGAAGCAGAGGTGCGGTCTTGGCTAGAGCAGCGCTATTCCCACTAAGGATTATGGATTTAAGCAGATCGAGAATTTGATTGCTGATAGGGGCGAACGGCCGTTCGCCCTTCCTGAAGAATGGCGGAGTTATTTAATTGACGTTGCTGATTAGAGGTATGAATTTCGTAGGGGCGGTTCGCGAACCGCCCCTACAGTAAGGTTAAATATTGGCGGTTCATACCTGCATTCAGCAACGCCATTTAATTCTCATTCCTAAGCAATTCAACTGAAATCATCGTCTAAGACCTGTGCTATCCCATCAGTAGGAGACACAGGTCTTAGGGTTAGACATCGGCTAGGACTCTGCTGCCTGTGGGTTGGGCATGCCGCTGGGCACAAGCCACAAACGCCTGGATATCTGCCTCTATAGTATTGAAAGCGGTGACCAATCGCACCACAGACCCTTCGGCTCCATCCCAGCGATAGAACTGAAATCCTGCGGCTAGCAGCCCCGTAATCACTGGCTCTGGCAATGCGACAAATAGCTCGTTGGCCTCCACTGGGTGGCAGAGTTTTACGCCGGGTAGTGTAGAGAGGCCAGCCGCTAAGATTTGAGCCATTTGGTTGGCGTGGGTGGCATTTTTGAGCCAGAGATCGTCTTTTAGATAAGCTTCCAGTTGAGCCGAGAGAAACCGCATTTTTGAGAACAAATGGCCGCCGCGTTTGCGGCGGTAGCCAAACTCTTGACCAAATCCCTGCTTAAAGAAAATAACGGCTTCTGCGGCCAATGCCCCGTTTTTGGTTGCCCCAAACGAAAGGACATCCACTCCCGATCGCCAGGTCACGTCGGCAGGAGAACAGTCTAGGCTGACAATTGCATTGGCAAAACGCGCTCCGTCCATGTGCAGCAATAGCCCATGGGCATGGGTGACTTGGGCGATCGCCTGCACCTCGGCTAAGCGATATACAGTTCCAGCCTCTGTCGCTTGAGTGATGCTAACTGCCGCTGGCTGGACATGGTGAACAACTCCTGCCCCTGCCTGTTTGAGCGCCGCATCTAGCCCGTCGGCCGATAGTTTGCCATGCATTCCCGGTAGGGTCACCAGTTTAGCGCCACCGCTATAAAATTCTGGCGCACCGCATTCATCTACATTGATATGCGCGTCAAGATGGCAGTAAATGGCTCCGTAGTTAGGCGATAGCACCGCCAGCGCTAGCGCATTAGCAGCCGATCCGGTAGCAACCGGAAAGATCTCAACCTCGGTTTCAAACAGATCCGCCAGCTGCATTTCTAATCGCTGAGTCAGTTCGTCATTGCCATAGGGCATGGCAGCGCCACTATTGGCAACAATTAGAGCAGATAGAATCTCGGGGGCGATCCCCGTGACATTGTCACTACAAAAGTTCATATTTTAGTCAACCCTGATGGCAGTTAGGCGTAAATTAATTCTTTTCAGGGTACGACAACCTTAGGGCACCGCTGGGGCATTACCCGTGACCCGAGAAGAGGACGGAGACCGTTCGGCTTGAGGGCTGACGGATGGCGCAGGACTAGCCGATGGAGCTGGCAGCGGGCGATCGCTCCCTTCGACAGCTGGCAGTGGATTGGGGGTCGCTGCATCCGCAGGAGCGGGTGTTTCCCCAGCTGCAAGCTGGTTAATTTGATCTTTATATTGAGCCGGAGCCAGCGTCGCAGCGGTCGTAAACAAAGGCTCTGCTTCAGTCGTTCTGCCAGCAGTGCGCAAGACGATCGCCTTGCCTAGCACAGGGCGAAAATCTTGACTGTCAGTTTTAATGGCCTCGTCATAAATAGCGATCGCCTCATCTGAACGGCCTTGCTCGGCATAGACGCGCCCTAGCAGTAGCTGCAGGGACGTGACGTCGATGCTGCCAGGGGTGACTTTGTTTGCCGTTTCTGCTCCCCGCAGGGTATCTTGAAGCAAGCCAATTGCCGCTTCAGGGCGCTTCTGCTCCAGCATCAAATCGACAAACCCCTGGAGCGCATTCACATTCCCAGGCTGGGTTTTAAGAATATCTCGGTAGGACTGGGCTGCACCCTCAGCGTCTCCAACTCGCTGCTTGGCCTGCGCCAGTAACACCGTGTAGTCAGCCTGGTCAGGATTGAGTTTGGCTAATTTTTCTAGAGGTTCGATTGCCCCCTGAACATTGCCCTGGCGAATTCGTGTTTCCAGTAACCCTCTCAGCGCTGTCTGGTTCTCAGGTTCCCGCTGGAGTACCAGTTCATACCCCTTAGCTTGAGCCTCTAACTCCTGCTGTTGAGCCACCGGGGAGGCGCTAGGTGAAGCATTGGCAGTGGCTGCCCGGTTGCTCGTTTGAAACGCCGTCAAAAACGGCATAAACAGCAATGACAGAAACGCCAATGACGCGATCGACATGACAACAGTGATAATCCAGCGGTTGCGTTGCTTAAACACAGAACAGCCCAAACTCTAATGCCACTCCATTATTATCCACATCTGGATTTTCTCACCGTTTTTTAGTCCGGCTGGCCTCGCCACACAGCCAAAAGCCTAATCCACAGTTCCGCATCTTTTTTTAAAGCCGCCAATTTATTGATTGCGGGGTTTTTTGGCCATGCTTCTTTCTATCTTTAGAGAAATGCATCCTAGAGATACCTGATGGCGGCGATCGCGGCTGTATAAACAAGAAGAGAAAGTCAGATCAAGCCGTCATGTCAACCCGTGATGTTAAATGGCGCTATGGGTAGGCATCAGTCCTAACCAAGCCAAAGCGTTGCGTGCCCAATTAGGCACGCTGCCTCAAGCGTTGGCCTGCCTGAACTCTATCTAGCCGACGACTTGCTTTTTAGATGTTGGGCAGATAGCGACATTGGGCAGATAGCGGCTGACACCACTAGCAGGCTAGATTAAGGTGAATGCTAACCTAGTGTTTAACTCGCCCAATAATCTGCTGTCTAATCACATGGGGTGGGTGGATCCTGCCGCCAGGAGGTTTTATGGTTCCCTCTCTCAATCAGTCTCCCCAGACACCTCGGTCAACGCCATCCACTAACGAGCATATTCATGCTCAGAGTACACCATCCCCTGAGTTAGTATCCTCAGCAGAGATCGATATGCATCAGCCCTCAGCTTCAACTCTTGAAATGGACTC
>CASBQJ010000132.1 GCA_949127705.1 Synechococcales cyanobacterium PMM_0085 | reverse complement strand
CTAACGAAATGGAGAAGGTGAACACCACTAGCAGCGAAACCCAGCCCAAAGACAAAATATCCATGATGCGATTTATCTATTTGAACAAATCTTCAATGCCTAGTTTACAGCCCTTTGGGTGCAGTTTGGGGTCAACCTACCAGGCTCCAGCCGCCGTCAACGAGCCAACTGCTTCTGGAGTGGCTTCAAGTTCACTGGCGAAGTAAATTTCAGCCGATGAGTGGCTCTCTAAGGAGGTTGGCTCTACTGCTTCTGTGCCAACTTTGAGCGCTGTAATCAGGTCTTCTAGGGCGATCGCCTGGTCTGAAATCTTTGAGAAACTTGGGGCGATCGCGGGTTCAAAGAGGGGTTGCGCGGCAGCACATGCGCTCCACTGCCCCTGCACTGAGGCACCCAACACGCTACATTGCCCGCCGCGTCTACCTTCTGGGCGGTAGTGGGAACAACGGCGGCACGCTGAAACGCTGTGAGTGATATGGCTCATGGGGGACGCTGCTTCGTAAAAAGGATAGGAACTGATTTCTTAAGGCCATTCTCATCAATGATTTTGGCTCGTTATTAACCAAGTCAGGAGGTGTAATGGCTAGTTGGCAAGGCTTGTAGCGATCCCGAACAAAACCTAAAGTTTTAGATTGTTTTCAGAATTGAATTTACAAAGATACACACTGTTTAAGTGTTCCCATAACTTCAACGGATCGTGAAGAAACGGCCTAGGGTTTTGACAAAACCAGTTAGGGATCAGTGAAAACCGATCTCCAGAACATCTCTAAATATTTTTTTGCGTCACAAAAATGTCTATACAAATGGCAGTCGCCCCTGTCACCTCCCTATCGTGATCGGGCATTTGCTAAATTCAGCTTTTTGTGCAGCAAGTTTACGGAAGATTTACCGAACTCCTAGAACTCGGCTTGATTAACTACACAATTCCTGGAGCCTTTTCAGGAAACGTTAGATCAGAACCCGTGATCAAGCGGTTACCAAGCAGTTACCAAGCCTTGGCGGCACAGAGTGAGCAGACGGCCCAGCGTTGCAGTTCTCCGGGGGGCGTGGGGCAATGGCAGGTCGGACAAAGGGGTAACTGACGCGATCGCGCTTGTATCTGTTTTGCCCAGGCATCGAAAGCCGTTTTGGGATCACGCAGAGGTGGATTTGGCAGCCTTGAGGACTCGGTTTTAGGCAAAGCTACCCGGCTTGGATGGGCTTGCCATAGTTTGATCTGCTCTGACGTTTCATCAGCCGCTGCATTCGAGCGCAGGGGGCGTTTCCACAGAGCCGTAGAGAAGCGGATATCGGTGAGGGGGCTAGAGACGCGACCGTTTAATTTGGTTAAAATCCGCTGCCGCTCAAACATGAGATTTTGCGCCCAGGCAGAGCTAGAGGTGGCCACTTGCAACACCTGCCGCTGAATGGAAATCGGGCGAGTTTGCGCCGTCACGGCTGAACCTACCACGTCTGACCAACAAGCTAGCACGGCTTGAAAGTGTCGCCGCGTGTGCCAGTTCTCTTGAGTTTCGAGCACCCCTAACATCTGATGCAGCGATGTAAGCGCCATGGGAACCTAGTTGCGATTTTTCAGCACCAATTCAGCATAGATGCAATTTGCAGATCAGAGCCTGCCACCCAAACCTGTGGACTCAACTCCGGCGACAACTGAATCGTTTTTCGGTTTGATTGCTAAACTTAACTATCTAGTGCCCCGAACCTCAATAAACTTGCTGAGTTTCAAGGTTAATCTAAATTCATATAGATTTCTATATGAATTCATACTAGATATGATTCAGGGGGTTGAGGGTCTAGTTTCGGTTGCGCGTAGGATTTTGATTGAGAGACCCGTGCTGAAACTCAGCACATCCATTTAGACCCTACTGCGATCGGGCTTCAGGCGCTCAATTATTCGGTTTACTTGCTTAATTTCGTCACTTGTCACTTTTCGTCACTGGCAGGAGTCCTGCGATGCGTCGGCCATCTTCTCTAAAATCCCAGCCTTTTTCTCAATCCACCTTACATCCTGTTTTGCAAGCCATGCTGGGCAATTTGGATGTCCAGCTAGATGAGGAATTAGCGCGCTATCGTCGCCAAAACGGCCGCCGGGGAGGTCAGCCGGGGTTCCCGCGTCAAAGCCACCCGTCCCCCATCCAGGAAACGCCGCCGCCTGCTGCTGAGCAGACTACCGCCCCCACTCAGGCCGCCTATAGAGACGCTGGGCTGGGTGCGGCTGGGCTGCCGCTGGCGATCGCCTCTGACCTTGATCCCAGCCCCTCCACATTAGCAACGCTCAACGTCCAGCCCCAAACGGCTGACGAGTTGGCAAAGCCTGCAGCAGATCTCTCGGCAGATGTTTCAGCCAAACCAGCAGACGCCTGGGGTCCCGATGCCTACCTAGAATCGTCAGAACACCTGCTACACAGTTTGGCAGATGAAGCGGTAGAGCTACGGGCTAGCCAAGAGTCGGGGATGCTCCAGAGCCTCCTGACCCCTCTCGGCATTGGCTCAATGCTGCTGCTCCTGCTGTCTAGTCTCACCTTTGGCTATCTGTTAATGAATCCTTCGAGTATGAGCTTTTTGGGACTGGGTGCGAATCAGCAAACGCCCGCTCCCAATTTAGCCCCAGGTGGCGAAGTCGTAGGGACGGCGGGGGTGACCAACGCCGATACAGGGCAAGACCTATCGCCTAATCTGTCTGCGCAAGAGTTTCCCGATGTAAACCTAGATACGCTGAGTACGTTGCCCAAAACCACGACGGCTGACCCTGCGAGTCCTGGCTTTACAGGTTTGTCGCCCTCAGGGACGGGTTCGGCTGTTGCCCCCAGCCCCGGCACTGAATTGGGTGTGCCGTCTACCTCATCCGCATCTCAAGCCACCACTAGCGCCCCTGCATCCCCCAATTCAGCCACAAACTCAGCTCGCACTAGTCAATCCACCGCGTCAACCCGATCCCCGTCCCCGCGCAGCTCTAGTAATCCGGATAACTCTTCCCAGCGGACGCGGCCTCGGGGGACGACGGTGCCCGCCTCTCCTGCTCGTCCAGCGGCTAGCTCAACAACTGCCTCCTCTCGCCGTCCTGCGGCTAGCGCTACCAGTAGGCGATCGCCCTCCACTGCAGCGGCCTTGCCCCAGCCTCGGCCACAGTCTCCCACCCCAACTGTGGCTACTGCTCCTCGCGCCCCTGTGGTTGCGCCCTCGCCCCGCAGTTCTACCCCAGCCGCCGCCGCACCCTCCACCGCTGCGCCAGTTTATTTCTATGTCGTCATGGACTTTAGCGGCGATCGCAGCCTAGAGCAAGCCCGTCAGGTGGTGGGCGATGCCTTTCTACGCAACTTTTCAGATGGCGCTAAAATCCAATTTGGTCGTTTTGTAGACCGCGAACGAGCGATCGCACTGGCTCGCGATTTGCAAAGTCAGGGCGTGTCTGCGCGGGTTTACCAGCCCTAAGGCTAGCGACTGCTTGCTCACCCTCCGGATTTGGCATGTCTAAACTTGGGTTGCGATCGCGCCTATTTTTCTCCCACGTCATCGTCATGATTGTGGGATTGGTCACCATTACTGTGATTGGGAAGTTCTCGTCGCCCCGGTTTTTCGTGGTGTACTTAGATCACATTGAAGGCAATGTCCTCAGCATTCGCACGCTCAGAACCGAACTCATGAGAGGCTTCGAGTTAGCCTGGACGCGGGGAGCGCTGTGGTCTTTGGTGATGGGTGCTACAGCCGCAGGTGCCCTCAGCTACCTGGTCTCCAAACGCATTGTGCAGCCGCTGATTCAAATGGAGGAGATTACCAAAAAGTTTGCCTCAGGCGAACTAGACGAGCGCGTCCCCGACAATGAAATTCCTGAGCTAAACCAGCTGGCCTCCAGCTTCAACCGGATGGCTGCCGACCTCAAAGGCGTAGAGCAGCGCCGTCGCGAGCTGGTTAGCGACCTGACTCACGAACTTCGCACCCCCCTTACGGTATTGGAAGGGTACCTAGAAGGCTTAGCCGATGGCACGATTGAATCATCGCCTGCGGTGTACGAACTGTTGAGCAAAGAAGCCAGCCGCATGCGGCGACTAGTCAACGATTTGCAAGAACTTTCCAAAATCGAAGCGGGCTATCTGCCGATCGATGCTCAGCAGGTCGATCTGTATCCGCTGTTAAATTCTGTTGTGCAGCGCTTCTCAGATCAGCTCTTGACCCAAGACAATCCCCATATTTATCTCGACTACCCGCCCGAAACCCCGCTAGTGCTGGCAGATCCGGGGCGCGTAGAGCAAATTTTAGTCAACTTGCTCAGCAATGCCCTGCGCTACACCACAGTTGGCAGCATTACCGTGCATGTATGGCATACCGAAACCCAGGTGTGGATTGCTGTAATCGACACTGGGCAAGGGATTGCACCCAACGACTTGCCGCACGTCTTCGATCGATTTTGGCGCGCCGATCGCTCGCGCAATCGCCACTCGGGCGGTACCGGCATTGGGCTAGCCATCTCGCGCCGCTTAGTTGAAC
Organism: Synechococcales cyanobacterium PMM_0085; assembly: GCA_949127705.1. Lineage (GTDB taxonomy): Bacteria > Cyanobacteriota > Cyanobacteriia > Elainellales > Elainellaceae > CASBQJ01. The sequence goes on along the minus strand of CASBQJ010000132.1, from coordinate 6,839 downwards.
TTCAAGGGGGCACGATTGATGTCGATAGTGAACTAGGCATAGGGAGCGTGTTCAAATTTTCTCTGCCTCTAGCTCATATGGGGTAAGCCGGGTAGGTAAATTCACCCGACTCGGCTTCAGGCTATTTCCCAGAATTGGGCAGCAGCGGACGCATCACCATAAATCCGGCTCCAAATGCCGTTAGGATGATGGCCAGCACTGTAAACCATAGCCATAGACCGCTCAAATCGCGGGGAGAGTTGGCCGGATTCCGCAGAGACTGCATGGGATCAGACTGTTCGGTGAACAATTGAGGGAGCGGCTCATTTGATTCCATGGTAGGAAAGTTCGGGACAGACACGTTGACGAGTGAGGCGTTGGCGGATGGATCTGGCGATCGCCCCGGTTGCCTCAAGCGTGCACTCGCCGGACGGATTTGGTCTGCAATGGCTTCCGCGTTAGCGCGGGCAGCGCTGGAAGGAGCACCCCAGGTAGGCTGAGGCGATTCAACAATGTGCTGTAGATTAGTCATCGAACCGGATAAGCGTTCGATTTCTTGACGAAATTGTTGATTCTGACGGGTTAACTGCTGATTTTGAGCATTGAGAGAATCTAACATCGCCTTACTGGCCTGCAATTCTGCCGACAACTCTCGGTACACTGAAAGCGGCACCGTCGGGGAATAGCTGCCCCCATTAGAACCCTGGCTTGAATTCCCCGAATTTTGTGTAGAAGGTTCAGGGTTGGAATTTGATTTCATCAGTCTCGTGTTTTCTAAAATTGAGGTTGGAAGCTGCCTACAAATATATGCTTAAAAACAGCTGAACTCGTCAGAATTTAAATCTGAGTCATCAAAATTTTGCCAAATCCCTCTGCATCATGAAACTTGTCCTCCTTCCTCAGCTCTGCGGGCTTAACGTCTACTGGCGAAAACTGCTGCCTGTTTTACTAGTGAGCCTCACCGTTTTATTGAGCAGTTGCAACCTAGCCCAGTTTCAAAGCCAAAGAACCCAGCTGACCCAGTTGGTAGAAGCTGAGATCAGCGATCCCAAAACCTTCAACAGCCCCATGAGTAATGAGTCCAACCCCGTGTTTGGGTTGATTCTGGAGGGGCTAATTTCAACCAATGGGATCACAGGCGGATTGGAACCGGCATTAGCGGAATCCTGGGATATTTCTGACGACCAGCAGCGGATTACCTTTACGCTGCGAGAGGGGTTGCAGTGGTCTGACGGGCAACCGTTAACGGTGGATGACGTGGTATTCAGCTTCAATGATATTTACTTCAACCCCGAAATTCCCAGTGGCGAGAGTGACATCTTGCGGGTCGGCAAAGATGGCATTTTCCCCAGCGTCGTCAAGCTTGATGAACGGCGGGTAGAGTTTCGCTCTCCCGAACCCTTTGCCCCGCTGTTGCGCTACGCCGGAGGCATCCCGCTGCTCCCCAAACATGCGCTAGCCGACTCTGTCTTTTCTACGGGTGAAGATGGCAAACTCCGCTTTTTATCCGCTTGGGGTACCGATACGCCGCCTCAAGAGATCATCGGCAGCGGCCCATTTCGGCTGTTGAGCTATCAGCCCGCTGAGCGCGTTGTGTTAGAAAAAAACCCGTATTATTGGCGCAAAGATGCCCAAGGGAATGGCTTGCCCTATATTGAGCGATTTGTGATTCAAATCGTCGATTCGGTAGATACCGAACTGATGCAGTTTCGGTCGGGTGGTTTGGATATCTTGGGAGTTCCCGCTAACTACTTCACGCTAATTAAGCGAGAAGAAAAACGAGGGGACTTTACCATTTATAACGGTGGTTCCACCCTTAGCAATTCATTTCTCACCTTTAACCTCAACCAAGGTAAACGCCAAGGCAAGCCCCTGGTTGACCCCATCAAATCTCGCTGGTTCAACACCCTAGAGTTTAGGCGGGCAATGGCCTTGGCAATCGACCGCCAGACGATGATTACTAACATTTATCAGGGCATTGGGGAGCCGCAAAATTCACCTATTTATCGCCAAAGCCCTTATTATTTATCGCCTCAAGCAGGGCTACCCGTTTATAGCTACGACCCTCAAGCTGCCAAGGCTCTATTGTTGGAGGCGGGCTTCAACTATAGCGAATCCCAACAGCTGATAGATGCTGACGGCAACCCGGTACGGTTTACATTGATTACCAATGCGGGCAACAAAATTCGTGAGGCCATGGGAGCGCAGATTAAACAAGATCTAGCCAATATTGGAATTACGGTAGACTTTCAGCCCGTTGCCTTCAACACATTGGTGGCTAAACTGTCAGATACTCTGGATTGGGAAGCGCATATTTTGGGCTTTACGGGCGGTGGGGTAGAACCCGATAGCGCTCGTAACGTCTGGTCGGTCAACGGCACGCTCCATGCCTTTAACCAAGGGGCACAGCCCGGTCAAGATAGTTTGGAAGGCCGCATTGTATCTGATTGGGAAGAAAAAATTAGCCAGCTTTACATTGCCGGTAGCCAGGAATTAGACGAGAACAAGCGTAAAGCCATCTATGCCGAAACCCAAAAACTTACCCAAGACTATCTACCGTTTATCTATTTAGTTAATCCCTTGGCTTTGTCTGCGGTGCGTAATCACATTGAGGGGATTAAGTTCTCGGCATTGGGCGGCTCACTTTGGAATATCTACGAACTAAAAATTGGGGAACGATAATTGGTTTTAGGGAGCCACACGCTTTGCAGAATGGCACTTTCAGTAATATAGCCTAGCTACTGGCGATCGCCAATTACTCCACCTAGATTGAGCCAGCGCGATCGCTTCATCGGAGCTTGATATAAAAAGCACTAACTTTATGAAGGGTGTCAGGAATTGACGATAGAAATAATGTAGACAGTTTCAGAGCTAACGTCTCCACCTGTTCGGAGTGATTAGTTTAGAAATTGCCTTCTGGTGTCGCCGTATGCGGCTCGGACTGTGATGGGTGCCTCTCTACGCGCTAGTTTCCCCTCTCAGGGATTAGACATGGCCTTGAATGCCAATGTCTCACCTCGTCAAACGGTCTTCTATCAAGCATGAACCTTTAAACCATGAAGGCTGGAACCTGAATATTCTTCCAACGTCGTGACTACTTAGTCCTGAATACCGGGAACACTAGCAGTAAGCATTAGTAGAACAGCCCCCTTGTTATCTGGAGCACCTGAGACGATTACTATGCCAGCAAAACCCTTCTTCGCTGACGCCGAGTACAACGAACCCTCTAATGGCTTCGACTTCCAACCGGATAGCGCCACCATGAATGAACCTGACCTAGAAACGCAGCTGACTGAAGACATGGTGAGCTTAGATATGGAGTTTGCCAATCCTGCGAGTTTAGGTAAAGGAGCCGGTCGGCGCACCACGGATTTGGTGCGACTGTACCTGCAAGAGATTGGTCGCGTTCGGCTGTTAGGGCGTGATGAAGAAGTTTCGGAAGCCCAAAAAGTTCAGCGTTATATGGGGGTGCTAGAGCTTTGCAACGTGGCCGCTGAACAGGGCGACGAACTATTACAGCGCTATGTCCAATTAGTTGAAGTACACGATCGCCTCACCTCAAACTTGGGGCGTCGTCCGTCTCTAGAGCGGTGGTCTGTGGCCGCCAGCATTTCTGTAGCCGACCTCAAACCGACCTTGGCAGAAGGCAAACGTCGCTGGGCAGAGCTAGCCGACAAGCCCGTTGAAGACCTAGAGCGCCTACAGGTGGAAGGGGTCGCGGCCAAAGATCACATGATCAAAGCCAACTTGCGATTGGTGGTATCGGTTGCCAAAAAATATCAAAACCGGGGTCTAGAACTGCTGGACTTGATCCAAGAAGGAACGCTGGGTCTGGAGCGAGCAGTCGAAAAGTTTGATCCCACAAAGGGCTATCGCTTCAGTACCTATGCCTACTGGTGGATTCGCCAGGGCATCACTCGGGCGATCGCAACCCAAAGCCGAATTATTCGCCTTCCTGTCCATATCACCGAAAAGCTGAACAAAATCAAGAAGGCGCAGCGTAAAGTCTCACAAGAGAAGGGACGCACCGCCACGATTGAAGATATCGCCGCCGAGCTAGACATGACCGCCATCCAGGTGCGGGACGTGTTACAGCGAGTCCCCCGTGCTGTTTCCCTAGAAACCAAGGTGGGAAAAGAGCGCGATACTGAATTGGGCGATTTGCTAGAAACAGAAGGCGCTTCTCCCGAAGAAACCCTGATGCGCGAATCGTTGCTGCGCGATTTGCAGCAGCTGCTGACTGACCTCACCAGCCGCGAGCGCGATGTAATTCAAATGCGATTTGGCTTAGGTGATGGCCAGCCTTACTCTTTAGCAGAAATTGGTCGTGCCCTCGACCTCTCACGAGAACGAGTGCGCCAAATTGAAGCTAAGGCACTGCAAAAGCTGCGTCAGCCCAAACGACGCAACCGAGTTCGCGATTATCTAGAGTCCTTATCTTGACCTAACGCGTGTCCCTGAGCAGCAAAGCTACATCCTGTCTGCGTAATCCGTAGGCAGGATTCAAGTATTTTTGTACATCCCCTGTAGAGACGCGATTAATCGTGGCTCTATGGGGGATGCGGTTTAGCGCTGTCCACTTGCCACTTGCATGACCTGAAACAGAGCCGATACGTTGGCTGGATCAGCATCTGCCAGATCAGCAGAGCCTGCCAAAGACGCCAGACAGGGAAAGACGCTCAGGCTAGCAATTTGGTTAGCTGCTTGGGTATTTTCTGTCGTGAGGGTGATGAGGGGCAGTGCGGCTAGGTCGGGATGACGACTCAGCTGGGTTAGATATTGCACGGGATCAGACAGGAATCCATCTAGTAAGATGACATCGGGTTGCCAAACGCGAGCTAGTAAATCGGCTTGTTCTAAATCGTCTACTTCTAGGACTCGGCAGGGATGCGCATGGAGCAGCGTCGCCAGATCGCAGCGGGTAGAGGTCTGAGCCTGCCCCGATGCGCAGCTAGCAGCCTGAGCAGACTCTGTGCCTGCATCTGACTGGGAGCTAACTTGAAGATGCAGCACGGTCAACGTTCCTGAAGACGAGTTGGCTGTGGGTAGGGGTGGGGCTGCATGAGCAGTCATAGGGTGCAGCAATGTCTCCAGGCTTTGGCGCAGCACCTCCGGCTGAATCGGGAGGCTCAAAAATGCTTGGGCTCCGCTAGAGAGCGCTCGTTTCTTTTCGGCATGGGTGCCTGTAACCAAAATTGGAACGGCCTGGGTTGCAGGGCTGGCTTTGAGCAAGGTGAGGACGTCCCACCCCGACAATAGCGGCAACAGCGGATTGAGGAATACTACAGCGGGCTGGAGGCAGCGGATTTTTTCGAGGGCTTCAGTTCCCGAGCGGGCGATCGCCACTCGATAGCCGAGCTGACCTAGATGGTTGGTTAAGTCTTCTAAACAGCGAGGCAGCGATTCTACGACCAAAACCAGCCGCTGTTGGGTCGGGAGATCGCGCGGAGACCTGGCCGCAGCACCATTCGCAGGCGTGATGTGAGCCATGTCGGGGGGCAACAGGAGCGTAAACCGACTGCCCTTGCCATCGACCGAGGTAAAGGTTACATCCCCGCCATGCAGCCGAGCTAGCCGCTGAGTTAACACCAATCCCAGCCCGGTTCCTTCAAATTGACGGGTTAGCGGGTTTTCAAGCTGTTGAAATTTCTGAAAGATCAGATGTTGCTTATCAGCCGGAATCCCAATCCCTGTATCCCATACAGTAAAGGCCAACCAGCCATCCCATGCCTCTACAGTTAGCCCAATTTCTCCACCAGGTGGCGTAAATTTGAGCGCATTGGTTAGTAAGTTAACCAACATCTGCCGCAGTCGCAGATCATCGGCAATAATTTGCTCTAAACCGGGCTGAATGTCTAGCTTGAAGCCGGGATCAGGAGTTGGAACCACATTCCGTTGGGGTTCTGCCACGCTTGCGGGCAGGTGCAGCTGTCGAGCCTGCTCGTAAGCCCGTTGGCAGGCTGATTTGATCGAGACAGATTCCATGATCAAATCGAGTTGGTCTGTTTCGATTCGCGTCAAATCTAAGATGTTGTTCACAATCATCATGAGATGACGACCGCTTTGATAAATTAGCTGAGCGTACCGTTCTTGGCGAACGTTGAGATTGCCGATGGCCTGATCTTTGAGCAGGCTAGACAGCCCCAACACAGCCGTGAGCGGTGTTTTCAACTCGTGGCTAATACAAGATAAGAATTCATCCTTAAGCCGATTCAGCTGGGTTAGATCGGCATTTTTTGCTGCGAGTTCTTGAGTGATATGCTGCTGGTCAGTCATATCTTGAGCTAAAAATAGCCACAGGGTATCGCTCTCCCGTCCGGGCAGACTCTCTGCCGGAGGAACGTTACCGAGAGGGACTTTCACAAACTGCCAAACGCGCTCTTGGGCATTGTCTAAGGAATATACACAAATGCCGTTTTCAGACAGCGTATCTAGGTAGCAGGTGGGCAGGGGCAGCGTGGTGACCATCCGAGGATGCCACACATCCCATTGATTGGCCGATGGGGTAGCGGACGTATGGGTAGACGGATGCGCGGTCGAATGCGCCTCTGTTGGCGATACCTGGTCTGGCCGAGCGGCTCCAGACAAGGTGTGGCGATTTTCAACTCGGCGGGCATAGCGCTGATCAATCGACAGGTCTTCGGAAATGACATCTAAGGCGATCGCACCAGAAGCAGCTGTTGTATGAGCATCGAGTAACGAGCCGAGCTGGTCCTGCCAAGTCTGATTCTGGGTTAGCACTTGGCCGCTGCTGGTCTGTAGCATCAACGGCAACGGCAGCTGGTTTAAGAGGCTAATTAACAGGGGGATGGGGATAGTGGGCAGCGACGGCGCAGTCTGCGGTGGCTGATCTGGGGAGT
>CASBQJ010000131.1 GCA_949127705.1 Synechococcales cyanobacterium PMM_0085 | reverse complement strand
GGCTGCTCCCTGATGCCCCATAATTTGAGCAATTTCTCGACCCATGTAGAATTTGCCAATCCCGTCGGGGTGATGGACGACTCGGTACTGGTATACCTGAGTATCAGCAGGGGCTAGCACTTGGGCGATCGCCGCCTCGCCCCCACCAGTCCAACCCGTTAACGTGACTAAGCCTGTCAGCACCAATGCGGCGATCGGGTAGTACAAAAATCTAAAATAAACCGATTTGCGGCAAACCAATTTTCGGCAAACCAATTGTGGAGTAGCAGGTAATGGCATAGAGATAGCGTAAGACGTGAGCGTAAGGCGTAGCTAATTAGTTCTAAGTTTATTTCTAAGGCAGGAGAACCCCAGAACAACCCCCATTACTGGTTGTAATCCACAGTTTGACAAATCAACGGATATTCAAGCTGGGTTTACGGCATTTTTCACTTGACTTGTTCTAACGCACATAATTAACGCGATGTGCAACTTGCTTGAAAGCATTGTGGGATGGGCATCTTGCCCGTCCAGATTGAGCAGGCAAGATGCCTGCGCCACGGAAGACCAAGCCTTTGCAGAATCAAGTTGCACATCGAGTGGATTACTCATCCCATCCGCCAGCGATCCTCTCTCCGCTTGGCCGCCACAAGTATGCTCTCAGATTTATTTTTCCTGCGGCGCTAAATGTAACCCCCTCACCTTCTAGCAGCGATCGCTGCAAATAGTCTGTACCATAGCGTAGCGGTGACTCCGAGACTTCCCCTTTAGCGTTAATTACCCGATGCCAGGGCACGTCCGAGGTCATATCGACTCGATAAAGGGCGTAGCCAACCAGCCGTGCCTTGCCCGCTAAATTTGCCAGCGCCGCTACTTGGCCATAGGTAGCCACGCTGCCGCGAGGAATCTGTCGCACCACATCGTAGATGGCGTCGTAGGCGTTCATACCAAACAGCATAGAGAGGCCGTCTCTACTTTGCCATGAATTAATTTTGGAGGGGTGGAGAATTTTAGCGAGATGGAGCCGGATTAACAATTTGGTTGAGAGCGTCCCCAAATGGCAGAAGTGCGCCTATGCTGAAAAGTATCCAGGCCCGTAAACCAATGGTTCAAACTTTCCTTGGCTCAAACTCAATTGGGAGTGTTGGCAATGACAACAGATTTGGAAATGGCACTTAAACATAGTGATTTAATCGATCGGCTGGTGTTAGATCCAAAAACGGCTGAGTCGTTAGGACGAGTGGGGCAACTGTGGTTAGATCCAACCACGCACCACGTTCTGGGGTTTGCCTGTAAAGGTGTGTTGGGACTGGGTCGCCACCGCTACACTTGGGCACAAATTGAGAGCATTGGCTCAGAAGGGATCATGGTGTCTGTGCCTGCGGCCGATGAACCTCGCAAGCCCAGCGCGGCCGAACCTGTGATTGAAGCGGAAGTGTGGACAGATACGGGCAATAAAGCCGGGATGTTGATTGATTATCGGATTCATCGAGCAACCGGAGCGGTGGTCGATTATTTATTTACGGCCGATGGTTGGGGTGGGCTAACGCATGGCGTCTATGCTCTGCCGCCTAGGGCAATGGTCAGTATGACCAGTAAGCGGGTGGTGGCGCGGGCGACGGCGATTCAACAGGCAGAACTCTACACACCGGGCATTACCCAAAAGGTTTCGCAGGCTAAAGACTTTATTCAAGACGACTACGCTCGCACTAAGCAAGACATTTCTGGGGTGGTGTCGGGTACGCAGGCGATCGCCAACCAGTTCAAAGAAAAGATTTCGGGTGTGGCAAGTCAGGTTCAGGGCAGCACCCAGAAACTGACTGAACAGGCCAAGGTAACGCTATCTGATACGGCCAGCCAGGTGCAGCAGACCACCCAGCAGGTTAGCGGGCAGGCCAAGGAAAAACTCAGTCAACTCCAGGAAACCACCCAAAAGGTGACCGGGCAGGCCAAGGAGAAAATTGCTGATGTTGCGGGTCAGGTGCAGCAGACAACTCAGAAGCTAACCAAGCCAGCGGTGAAGCCAGAACCACCAGATGAAGGCTCTGTATAGGTACCAAGCTTTAAGCTTGAATTGTAACGGCTCCCAGGGTGATGGTAGCGTGCCCCTGGTCAGTGTTGTCGCCGAGGAAGAGGAAGTTGGGCAAGGTATAGGGGTTGAAGGGCAATCTGGGCTGGCTGGTGTTGGGGTCAAAGTTGTAGTTGCGTAAGGCTCCGCTCAGAATTAGCGAATTATTCGCAAACAGCTGGTAGCCATTGTCTTTGATGGCGATCGCATAATCAACCAAACCGCTGAGGCTAAACCCAGGTGAAACGGTTTCAGCCGCTCCAAAACTGCTGGCTTGAGCAAAAATTTCGGTTGACTTAAAGCCTAATTCGATCCCGGCTGTGTCGTTGCTAATCACCATCAGGCTAAACCCTGCCCGGTTGGCAGCACTAACTTCCGTCGGCAGCGCTAGCTGAAACGATAGGGTAAATCCGTCTGCCCGATTGAGGATGGGAAAGGCGGAATTGATTAACACCGGAGTTTGGGTAGCTAGGTCAACGCCGTTGTTGCTATAGCCTACATAGCCCTTGTTGGCATTTGGATCAGGAAAAATTTGGGTGTTGAGAGTAACGCCACTGGCTCCAGGCGTTTCGCTAGCGGCACTAACGCTGCTAGAAAAATAGGGTGGAATATTGAAGGGAGACTGTAGCGGCAACTGCCCGAGGCTGAGCCAACCCTGGCTAATGGGCAACCCCGTGCCGTTGAACAACGTTGTCGTAGCGGGCGTTGCCGTAAGCTGAAATGAGCTGGCAGCCAATGCAGTTTGGTCATCGGCCAGCACGAAGCTAAAGCTGTCGTTCAAGCGACCCGTTTGACGATGTTGGTAGGTGATGAGGTTGCTGTTGAGTTCTGCCTGACTAAAGCGTTGTCCTACGCCTAGGGCAACGCCGTTGCGAAACAGGCTACCCTCGGTCGGCAGGGTTTGTAAGGTGTAGTTGAGACTATTAATTGGAGTATCCGCATCGGTTGCCTCAAGGCGGCCACCTAAGTTGGCAGTGGCTCCCCGCGCTAAGGTCAAGCCGCCATTGGTCGTCAATGAGGGGGGCGTATTCTGGGCGGCGGGAATGACTTGAGTGCTGAGGTTGAGGCGATACTGGGTCTGGTCACCCACAAAGAAAACCCGCAGGTAGTAGTCTCCAGCGGTGAGAATGGTATCGAGTTTTGGCGTGGTTCTACTAAGCCGAATCGGGCTAGAAAGGCGACTGGTGAACTGCCGGATGCGGCGGGCTGGAATGTCGCTAAAGGCGATCGCCCCAATCTTTTTTAAGACGTTAGACTTTTTGCCCTGCAGCTGAAATACTTCGGCTCCAACTGCGGTGCCTGGTTTAATTTTTAGCACCTGTAGGTCTAAGCGGCTGCGATCGCCCAAACTAAACGCATACAGGTCGTCGCGATCCGTTTTGCTGATGCCATCTTTTACGATTGTGCTGACTCCCAAGCCTTGCAGTCGTGTGGCATTGCGCAATGTATTTCCGGCGCGATCAATCGCCATAACCTGTCCTGTAATACAACTACCTCTCAGATTTGGCGATCGCGGTCAGGATTACAAGCAAACAAGCATTATCTTTACCAAAAATTTATATAAAAAATTTCCTGCATAAAGATATTGGAGAGACAATGACCCGTCTATTTTCCGAGCTGCTGCTGATCGCCTTTGAAGCGAATATATTCGGCGGCAAAGGCCAGGATGCCAGAACCCAAAATTAACACCACGCTAAGGGCATTAATGTCGGGCTTCACCCCCGTTCTGACGCGGCTAAAGATTTCCATGGGTAAGGTGGTCGTGCCACCCCCCGCTGTAAAACTAGAAATTAGCAGGTCGTCCATACTCAGCACAAAGGACAGCAAGCAGCCAGAGATAATTGCCGGCATGAGCTGGGGCAAAAGCACCTTGATGAACGCCTGTTGAGGCGTTGCGCCCAAATCTAGTGCGGCCTCTTCCAAATGTTGATTCAACCCGGTCAACCGAGTTGAAATCACGAGCGCAATGTACGAAATGCAGAAGACTACATGGGCCGCCACCACTGTCCAAAGGCTAAGGGGGATCGCTAACGAAGCCAAAAACACCAGTGTCGCAACGGCGATCGCAATATCAGGAATAATCAGCGGCAGGTACGACATCCCCTGATATAGCCCCTTGCCTGGAAACTTGTAGCGCGCTAGCCCCACGGCCATGAGCGTACCCAGCACAGCCGAAATCATCACCGCCAAAAACGCCACCAGCAGGCTATCTTGCAAGGCGGAAAGCATGCGCTCATCGCTAAACATTTTGGCATACCACTTGAGCGAAAACCCACCCCACCCGGCACTAAAGGGCGATGCGTTAAAGCTAAAAAACGCCAGCACCAGCACTGGCAAATACATAAACACAAACATCAGCAGGGTCAAGATCAACTGCCAGGATGGACGGAATTTGGCGAGGGGATGGGGACTGGTCATGGCAGGAAGGATGAGGGTGAGCTTGAGCTATATTTGCCTAAAAGTCTTCTGCTTTTTGGTCGCCGTATTTGAGCAGGAGGGCGATCGCAATACTGACCCCCAAAATGAGCACCATACTGAGTCCAGAGCCAAAGCCCCAGTTCCGCGTCGCGCCTAGAAACTGGTTGTAGACCAAGCGTGCCATCGTCATGCTAGAGGCACCACCCAGCAATTCGGGAACCACAAAATCACCCAAATTGGTAATAAACACCAGCAAACAACCCGCTGCGATTCCCGGCAGCGTTTGGGGCACCGTGACCTTCCAAAACCCCTGCTGTGGGGTTGCCCCCAAATCAGAAGCCGCTTCTAGTAAGCGCTGATCTAGCTTCTCTAAGGACGAGTAGAGAATCAGTACCATGTAAGGCAAATAGTTGTAGGCCAGCCCAATCATCACGGCCGTTTGAGTATTGAGAATATCAACCGGGGGTAGGTTAAAAACGCCCAGCAGAGAGTTCAGCACGCCTGTAGGGCGCAAAATTGTAATCCAGGCATAGGAACGCAGCAGAGAAGACGTCCATAGGGGCAGCACAAAGCTAACCAGTAGCAGATTCTGCCAGCGTTTAGGAGCCATGATGGCAATCCAGTACGCCACAGGGAAACCCAGAAATAGACAAATCAACATACTGCCAACCGAAAACAGCACCGATCGGGCAATCACCCAAAGGTAAATCGGCTGCCCGTCGATTAGCTCAAAAATCTTGGTATAGTTGCCCAGCCCATAAGCCCCAGCCGGTTCACCTGGACGAAACCCCGGAATTAGGCTCAGTTCCAAAATCATTAAGGTGGGCACCACCAGCAGTAAAAACAGCCAAATCCCAGCGGGGCCTAGCAGCACAGTAGGCTGAATTAAACTGACCAGTTTTCGCTTGAGCTTCGCTGCCACAGTATCGGTTGAGGAGTGCGCACCAGGAACAGGGGGGAGCGGTGCTGAAGTTGCCATAGGGGTAGGACTGAAGGATATTGTGGGCAGTTAATCCTGCTGGCGCGACGCCCTAGCAGCATGACTGTTTGAAGATTGTGCGTTGAAGCTCGTGCTTTTCAGGCTTATCCACTGGTGAGCTGGGTCCAGTAGCGATCGTAAAGGTCAGTGGCGGTATCGACATTAGCCAACACCTCACATTTTTTCAGCACGGCATCGGGTGGAATTAAGGCCGGGTTCTCGCGCAGTTCTTTGGGCAGTAGCTCCAGGGTTTTCCGGTTGGGTGTGGCAAATTTTAGGCGAGCTAGGACTGTCGCTGCGGTTTCAGGATTAATTGTGTATGCAATCCACTTGTAGGCAGCATCCACGTTGGGTGCCGCTTTAGGAATCACAATAGTGTCGGTCCAGACGGTCGCGCCGCTACTCGGGATGACGTACTGGAGTTTGGGGTTTGATGCCATGGCGTCGATCCCATCTACCGAGTAAGCGTGAGAGAGGAGCAGATCGCCCACTACAATTTGGTCGCGCCAGCCGTCGGTGGTGAAAGAGCTAATCGCGGGCTTGAGCTGAGCCAGCTTTTTGTAGGCGGCCTCAATCTGCTTTGGGTCTTTGCTGCTATTGGAAAAGCCCAGAGATTTTAGGGTAAACCCCATCACCTCGCGGACATCGTTGAGCAAGGTCATTTTTCCCGATAGCTGCTTTTTGTTATCCCACAGGTAGCTCCAGTCAGTGACGGGCTTAGTCAAGACTTCGGTGTTGTAGACCAACCCAGTGGTGCCCCAAGCATAGGGGATGCTGTCTTTGTTATCGACGTCGTAAGACGGGCTTTTCCATTGCGCTAGCAAATCGCTGTAGCCGGGAACTCGCTCCTTGTCGATCGGCGAGAGGAGGTTTAGCTCTGCCATCTGACCCACCATGTAGTCGGAAGGATAGATAATGCTGTATTGCTTGCCTCCCCCTGCCTGGATTTTTGCCAGCATGGTTTCGTTGGAGTCGTAGATATCGGCGACCACTTTGATCCCAGTTTCTTGCTCGAAGCTTTTCAGCAGGTCGTCGTCGATGTAGGCAGACCACGAGTACACATGCAGGGTGTTATCCCCTCCACCTGAGCTACTGGCCGGAGACGCGGGGCTGGCATCGGTGCTGCCACTGCCAATGTTGCGGGCACAGTTGGTTAATACAGCACCAGACAGGGCAGCGCCAGATAGCTGAAGGAACCGACGGCGGCTAGCCGATAGGCGGGGCGATCGCCCAGAAAATCGAGAATCAGATGGGTGAACCGGCGGCATCGCTATACTCCTGAATACGCTCAACTAGATTAATGACTTGGGGGCTGTGTAAACAGCGGCAACCCATCGGTGGCAGCCCAGTGGATATAAAGAGGAGCCTCAGCACTAACAGAGCCATTGACATGGCTGGGCTGCATGACAGTAACGCGATCGCCTGACAGCAGCTGTACCACGTAATGCACATGAGTCCCCAAAAACATCGTGTGGATTAATCGCCCTTCAAAGCAATTGATTCGGCTCCCCGGTGCATCCAGCGTCACCTGAATCTTTTCGGGACGCACACTGACCACCACCGGGTCTGATGTGGAACCGTTGCAGGCGGCTGTCGGCTTGACTAAAATGCTCAACCCCTGCTGAGTTGTCACCTTCATCAGACCGGCATCCACCGATTCCACATAGCCTTCAAATAGGTTAGTCTCGCCAATGAAATCGGCCACAAACGGGGTTTTGGGAAAATCATAGATTTCACTAGGCGTGCCAATTTGCTCCACTCGGCCTTCATTCATCACCGCAATTCGATCAGACAGGCTCAGCGCCTCCTCTTGATCGTGAGTCACCATCACAAACGTAACACCCAGCTCTTTGTGCAACGTAGATAGCTCTACTTGCATTTCTTTGCGCAGCTTCAAATCCAGCGCTCCCAGTGGTTCGTCTAACAAAACCACCGTAGGCTGATTCACCAGCGCTCTGGCTAAGGCTATCCGCTGCTGCTGCCCACCCGAAAGTTGAGCCGGGTACCGTCGGGCAAACGAGTCCATTTTCACTAGGTGCAGCGCTTCGCCCACCAGGCGCTGAATATCAGACTTACTTTTTTGTTTGATCCGCAGCCCAAACGCAATATTATCCCAAACGGTTAAATGCCCAAACAACGCATAGCTCTGAAATACGGTATTTACAGGGCGACGATAGGGCGGCACTCCCACCATCGATTTACCCCGCACCAACACTTCACCGGCACTGGGTTCTTCAAATCCGGCAATTAAGCGCAGAGTCGTGGTTTTGCCACAGCCCGAAGGCCCCAAAATGCTGAAAAACTCTCCCTGGCGAATCCCCAGGTCGATGCCTCGTACAGCGGTCTCACCGTTGTACACCTTAAATACGTTGTGCAGCTCCACATCATATTTAGTATCGGTTTCAACGGTCGGCAGATTTTTTGCAATCGTTTGAGCCATGTGGCAATTCCCCGCAGTAATTCCTGCTAAACCTCGGGCTTACAGCGCTTCGCGCTTAAATAGAACCTAAGCTACCTTTAACCACCGCGCTCAGACGCAGTCCTTAAGAAGTTAACTGTACTTCATGCACCCGATTAAAAAATGCTTCACTTAGTGCACTTTAAAATTAACGAATGCTCCATAGCCATCTTTGGTCAGTTAGGAAAAACCAACGGTCATGCTTTATACCATTCGACTTTCCTCTGATTAGTCACACCTATTAGTCACCTAGAATAACGCAACGCTTCGCGAATCACGACAGACCGTTGAAGCAATTAATTTGTGCTCAATCTTTGAACCGCAAGGATTGCCATCAACATTGCCATCAGCCTAGTGATGTCGTCATGAACCTGACTCAACAAGCGGTAAACTAATAAGGAACTTTGCTTCAGATTGAGTCTTGTCGGTCAGGTTAACCTATGGCTCTTACTCAACAAACCCCTGTCGTTAAACAGCTAGGGGCTCGGACTGTCGGGAAGCAATACCAATCGGTGTTGGTGATGATAGCGGTTACCCTAGCGCTTTTGGGGGGAATTGGCAGTCGGTTAGTGTATTTGCAGCTGGTTGAAGGGCAATACAATCGCCAATTAGCTGACAGTAACCGCATTCGCCTCATGCCTCGACAACCCGAACGCGGCAGGATTGTAGATCGAAAAGGCAGAACATTAGCGGGTAGTCGCTTATCGCACGCGGTGTTTTTGTGGCCGATTGCCAACCGAGAAGCGGAATGGCAACCGATCGTGCCACGTCTGGCCAAGGTCTTAAATATTCCTGCTGCCACAATTCAAAAGCGGTTAGAGCAGGTTGGCTATAGCTCTCCGTCACTGGTACGAATTGCCCGAGGAATTAACCCGGCCCAAGTCACGGCGCTAGCAGAGTTTAGCCATGAGATGAGAGGGGTGCAAGTGCAAGGGGAAGCCGTTCGGTACTATCCGTATGGGGATTTGGCGGCCCATGTTTTGGGATATACCGGAGAAATGACGGATGAAGAATTGGCCAGTCGAGAGCAGGATGGCTACCGTCTAGGCGATGTAATGGGGCAAATGGGTGTCGAAGCGGCGTTTGAGTCGCAGCTACGCGGTGAGTGGGGCGGTCAACAGGTTGAAGTCGATAGCATGGGCCGGGTGTTGCGGGTGTTGGGCGAAAAGTCTGCCCGCACTGGCAATAATGTAACGCTGACCCTAGATCTTGACTTGCAGCGGGCAGCAGAAACGGTGTTGGGCGATCGCAGAGGTGCAATTGTGGCCATCGATCCCCGCAATGGAGCCGTACTGGCGATGGTTAGCCGCCCCGCATTTGACCCTAACCTGTTCTCAACCCACATCAGCAACGAGCAGTGGCAGCAGCTTCAGGGGCAGTCGTTTCCGTTTGTCAATCGCGCCTTACAGGGCTATCCTCCAGCTAGCACCTTTAAGATTGTGACGACTACAGCAGCGCTTGAGTCTGGCAGTTTTTCTCCCAGCACCGTATTGATGACTCGCCCTTACATTGAAATGGGCGGCATTCAATTTTGGGACTGGAACCGTCAAGGATTTGGGCCGCTCAGCTTTACTGGAGCGATGGCCTGGAGCAGCGATACCTTCTTTTACCAAACTGCCATTCGCATGGGTGGCGAGCCGCTGATTCAATGGAGCAAACGGTATGGTTTTGGTCGCAAGACAGGAATTGAATTGGCCTCGGAAGAGTCGTCTGGGTTAGTGCCCGATCAAGCCTGGAAACGTGAAAATTTGGGAGAAGATTGGTACATCGGCGACAGTATTAATCTGTCGATTGGTCAAGGCTTTATGCAAGCAACACCGCTTCAGGTGGCGGGCATGTTTGCTGTCCCTGCCAATGGTGGATATCGAGTTATGCCTCACCTGCTCAAAGATCAAGAAGAAGCTAAAAATTGGCGCGAGTCGCTCAACCTTCACCCTGAGACGCTAAACATTTTACGCACCGGGTTAAGACAGGTGATTACGGGCGGTACAGGAAAGGCCATGAACGTGCCGACTCTGCCTGCAAACGCCGGTAAAACAGGGACAGCTGAAGACCCGCCGCGCAAGTCTCATGCCTGGTATGGTGGCTATGCTCCCTTTGATAATCCAGAAATAGTGGTAGTCGCGTTTATTGAGAATGCGGATGGCGGCGGCGGTAAAGTGGCCGCTCCAATGGTGCGGCAGGTGCTAGAAACCTATTTCAACCACACTCAGCCGACGGGTGCTACCGGTAAAGCGGCGGTTCAATCTGACTAGTAGACGACGCAAGTTTAGCTACCGTAGGGCGGGCATCTTGCCCGCGCAGGCTGGACGCCTGCACTACGAACAGTAAGCAGATTTACGCATCAGACGACTAGCGTTGTTCTTGCCTCTTCTGGCTCGCTTCTTGCCCCATTCTGGGCAGTTCCCGGTCATAGGCTACAAGATTTCCGGCTATGGAAAAAGAGTTAGGCTAGCGGTTAAGAGGTTTTACCGACTTAAAGAAACCCCAAATCTTTTGTATGACTAGAAGTAAATTAACTCACCTTTTACGCCGCGCCTACCAGATTTCTCAAACGGCAACTCAGACTCAGATGCCTCCGGCAGAGGTGGCAGGATTGTGGGCCGATCGCCTGTCTCGACGGCGAGTGTTGCAGGCAGGTGTGGCGATCGCCGGCATTTTAACCACCCCGACCAACCCGTTGCCCCAACTCGCGGCAACGACTCGCCCTAGCTCAGCCGATTCACCCGTCCTGATTGTGGGAGCTGGCATTGCGGGCTTAACGGCGGCCTATCGGCTACGGCAGGCTGGCGTTGCCGTAGAGGTGATTGAAGCTAGCCCGCGAGTGGGTGGTCGGCTCCGCAGCCTCAACAACTTGCCCCATCGCCCCGGCACGGTAGAAATGGGCGGCGAGTTCATTGATACGCACCATACCCATGTCCGCTCGTTAGCCACAGAGCTAGGGTTAGAGCTGGCAGACTTGCGCGCAGCTGATGTGGGTCTAGAACCCGAAATCCTATACTTTCACGGTCAAACCATTAGCAACGCAGCGGTCGTTGAAGCCTTCTCGCCGCTGGCAGAGCGCATTAGCCAAGATTTGGCGAAGTTGGGAGATCGCGACCTCAGCTACCGCACGCAGAATCCTCACGCGCTGACGCTCGATCGGCTGTCGCTGGCGGAGTATTTAGCCACTGCCCCCATTGACCCGGTGATTGACCAGCTGATTCGCGTGGCCTACATTACCGAATTTGGCCGCGATGCCGAAGCGCAATCCTGCCTGAATATGCTGTTTTTAATTGGGGCTGAAGTCGGTAAATGGAGCACCTACGGCATTAGCGATGAACGCTGGCACATCGTCGGGGGCAACGAGCGTATTCCCCAAGCTCTAGCCGCCGCCGTCAGCGATGCGATTGAAACAGGCACCGTCCTAGAGTCAATTCGAGCCACCGATGATGGACGCTATCGGGTCAGCGTGCGGCAAGGAGCTACCAGCCGCGATCGCACCTACGACCGCATCTTACTCACCGTTCCCTTCGGCGTGCTGCGGCAGGTAGACCTAGCCGTAGACCTACCCCCTGTCAAACGACAGGCCATCGACCAACTGGGCTATGGCACCAGTACCAAATTGGCCGTTCCCTACCGCGAACGCATTTGGCGCACCCGCTACCACTCCACCATTAGCGTCTACACCGACCTAGATTTTCAAAATACTTGGGAAAGTGCCCGCTACACAGCTGGGTCGAGCGGTTGGGTGACCGATCTGCGGGCAGGTAAGCAAGGCTTAGCCTTAGGGGCAGGCCACCCCGACACGCACGCCACAGCCCTCAGCAGCAGCTTAGAACCGCTGTTCCCCGGTATTGGCAGCGTGCAGCAGCGACAGGCCGTCCGCGCCTTTTGGGCAGCAGAACCCTATGCGCTCGGCTCTTACGCGTGCTATCTGCCCGGTCAGTGGACGGCACTGGCAGGTGCCGAAGCCGAACGGGTAGGCAACCTGTGGTTTGCGGGCGAGCACTGTTCGTCAGGTTCTCAAGGCTACATGAATGGGGCGGTAGAAACCGCAGAAGCGGCTGCCCGCAGCATTTTGCAAACCTAAAATCGGTAGAGATTCGATGCATCGCGTCTCTACAGGTACCGAGAAAATTTGCAGGTTGACGCCACAAACCCTATGCCTTTAAGCAGAGATCTAGATTTCTAGGGATTGATTCCTATTTCACATGAGCTTTGGTATTACACTTTGTAACGGAAGCTCATCATCAAGGACGTCAAATCATGGCTCTCTCTGCTGGCACAATTGCCCCCAACTTCACCGTCAAAGATACTCACGGCAACACGGTTTCTCTATCAGACTACGCTGGCAAAACCGTGGTGCTGTATTTTTATCCCAAAGACGATACCCCTGGCTGCACGAAGGAAGCCTGTAGCTTCCGCGATTCTTATGAAGCCTATCAAGGTAAAGACATTGCGGTGTTTGGGGTGAGCAAGGATGACGAGACGTCTCACCAAGCCTTCACCCAAAAATTTAACCTACCCTTTCCGCTGCTGGCTGATGTAGACGGTAGCCTCATGTCTGCGTATGACGTGGATGGCGGGGGCTATGCCAAGCGCGTCACCTATGTGATTGACGGGAAGGGCGCGATCGCCAAGGTCTACGACAGTGTCAAAACCGATACTCATGCGACCGATATCTTAGCGGATTTGGGTCTGTAGGCAGATGGCTCAATTCCCAGCCCTTGGGTTAGGCCATCAACAAGAAATAGACGTCATGGGCTACCTATAGGGCCTAGTCGCCAGCCTTGTCGGCAGCAGACGCTGCTGCAGAAATGCAGCATTGCAGCCCAGTTTTGGATAGAAATTTAATTGCTGAACACGCGTCGTCGTGTCGGCTTTAGGCTTTGGTCAAGAATATCTCTATTGCTAGTGTTTCTACTGATTTGAAAACGAGGCAAAATCGGGCTTAATGCTAGTAGGTAGCAATCATAATTTATCGTGCTTTGGTTGGGCAATGGTCAGCACGGTTAACTAGCTTTACCTGACTAGCTTTACCTGACTAACTTTACCTATGGCTACTTTGGCAGAAAGATAGGATGTGCTCTATGAGCCTCAACTCGAAAACGAGGCAACGTCATCTCCCGGTTGATTCGGCAGTGCCAGGTGGTTCTCCAGTTGAACCTGTTGTGATAGATGCTGATTCGGTAGACCCTGTGCAACTCAGTTTAAGCCCAAGCGCTGAGCGACGATCCCCTACTCCAATTTGTTTCACGCTCAATCTAGAGGGCGTGATTTTAGCCGTGAATTGTTCCGGTGCCGAACGGTTGGGGTACAGCGTTGAGCAGCTGGTGGGGGCGGGATTGGTTGAAATTTTGCATCCGAGCGATCGCCATCATCTGCGAGCCTATTTAGCCGATCTAACCGCACAGCAGGCAGCCTGTCATGCCTTTCCAGATATTCGCTACCTTTGTCAATCCGGAGATCTACTAAGGGTACAGATCATGGCTCAGCCCCTGTATGGGGGAGACACACCGCCTACGTTGCTGCTGCTGGGCAGCCCCCTAGACTCGGATGGTGCCGTGCCGTCACCAGAGAAGCGGGGGTGGCAGTCGGCAGACCTATCCGCAGGAGAGCAGGCGCGGCAGGTAATGCTGGAGTGGACGGCCAAGTTTACACACCAAATTCAACAATCTCTTGACTCACAGCAGCTGTTAACTACGGCAGTAACCCAGCTCCAACAGCAGTTTCAGGTCGATCGCGTCTTAGTTTACCGCACCCGTGAAACCGGTACGGGCAGTATTTTAGCTGAGGCCGTGATCAATGAACAGATCAGCTTGATGGGGCGATCGCTACCTGATGCAGTTTTTCTGAAAGCAGACTATCTAGCCGATGCGTTGGGGCAAGTGCAGGCGATCGCAGACATCGACCACGCCCCGCTCCTAGACGGGCTGCGAGCCCAGCTGTACTCGCTTCAGGTGCGGGCGATGCTGGTGGTGCCAATTGTGCGTCAGGAGACGCTATGGGGTCTATTGGTAGCCCACCAGAGTACACCGCGCCACTGGCCGTCATGGGAAGTAGACCTGATGAGCCAGTTGGCCAACCACCTCGCCACGCTGCTTTATCAGTCCGAACTCTATGGTCAAGTGCAGCATCTCAACGCTGACTTAGAGCAGCAAATTCAGCGGCGAACCGCTCAACTAGATCTAGCCTTTGAATTTGAAGCTACCTTGAAGCGGATTACTGACAAAGTTAGAGACAGTTTAGATGAAGATCAAATTCTGCAAGTGGTGGTGCAAGAATTGGCGACGGTGATTGGGGTCAGCTCCTGCAACGCTGCGCTATACGACCTAGATGACGGGACGACAACGGTTCGCTATGAATACACTACATTTCTGTCGCCCTATCACGGTAGAACTTCGAAGTTAGCAGATTTTGCCGAAATTTATGACCCGTTACTACAAGGGCAGTGGTTGCAGTTTTGTTCATTGACGCCCAACCCGGTGCGCGGGTATGTGGCCACCTTGGTGACGCCGATTGTGGACGATCAAGGGGTGCTGGGCGACCTGTGGCTAGTGAACCACAAGTACTATGCCTTTAGCGAGCAAGATATTCGGATGGCGCAACAGGTGGCCAACCAATGTGCGATCGCCCTGCGTCAGGCGCGGCTATATCAGGCATCGCAGGCACAAATTGAGGAGCTAGAGAAACTTAATCAGCTCAAAGACGACTTTTTAAGTACGGTGTCGCACGAGCTGCGCACGCCCATGGCCAATATCAAAATGGCGATTCAGATGCTAGAAATCTGCTTAACCCAGTCGGGCACGCTAGCAGTTGCAGAAAGCCGAGTGTCTCGCTATTTCAAAATTTTGCGCGACGAGTCTCAGCGTGAAATTAGCCTAATTAACGATTTGCTCGATTTATCTCGGCTAAATGTGGGAGCCGAAGGGATGACGATGTCGGCAATTGATTTGCCAAGCTGGTTGCGGTCTATGGTGCATCCCTTTGAAGAGCGGGCGCATAGCCAGCAGCAGCAGCTAGCGTTATCTGTGCCAGCTGAGGTGCCCAACTTGGTCACAGATGTGTCTAAACTACAGCGCATTGTGGCAGAGCTGCTGACCAATGCCTGCAAATATACTCCGGCTGGAGAGCAAATCCATGTATCTGTAACGTGTCCATCAGCCGCAGCCAGCCCTATGCTTGACGGTAGAAAAGACGACCACCACAACCGGACTGGCAACGGGACGATGCCGCGTCAACCGGATGGCTCTGGGCTGTTGTTATCGGCTCCGGCTTTGCCCTATGTTCTCCAAATCCGCATTGTCAACACGGGTGTGGTGATTTCACCGATGGAGAGCGATCGCGTCTTCGACAAGTTTTACCGAATCCCCAATCATGACCCGTGGCAGCATGGTGGCATTGGGTTGGGGCTGGCGCTGGTGAGAAAATTAGTCGAGCAGCTTCAGGGTCGGATTTATCTAGAAAGCCACCCGGAGCAAACCTGTTTTACGCTGGAGCTACCGTTGCAGCTTCAGGTAGACTAAGTATTCGTCTGAGGCTGGAAGCCTGCGCGGGCAAGATGCCCGCCCTACGGTAGCTAAACTTGCGCCGTTTTCTACCAGACTCACTGGAAGAGTGCCGCTACTGCAAGGCGTGCAGCACAGGACGGATCACCTCGGCGGTGGCCTGCTCGCTCACAATTGCGGCTCCAATTTGGGTGGGTAGCACAAACCGTACCTGTCCGGCGCTGACTTTTTTGTCGGTTTGGAGGGCGTCGAGGATGGCATCGAGATCTAGGTCAGGCGGCAACCGGGTCGGCAAGCCGACTTTTTGGATCAGCGCAGTTTGGCGATCGCATTCTACCTGCGTCCACAGCCCCAACTGGACGGCGATCGCCCCGGCTGCCACCATCCCAATCGCTACAGCTTCCCCGTGGTTGACCACCCGGTAGCCCGTCAGGCTTTCCACAGCATGGCCAATCGTGTGCCCATAGTTCAAGATGGCGCGGAGTCCGGCCTCTTTTTCATCCTTGCTCACCACATGCGCCTTGGCTTGGCACGAGCGGGTCAAAATTAGTTGGATCAACTCAGGGCTAAGGTAGCGCCGCTGATCGAGCTGCGCCGCCTGTTCCAGTTGCTCAAACAGCTCCGCATCCCAAATAATGCCATATTTGATCACTTCTGCCATCCCGGCGCGAAATTCTCGCGCCGGCAGGGTTTGCAGCACCTCGGGGTCAATCAGCACCAGTCGAGGCTGATGGAACGCGCCAATCAGGTTCTTGCCATGCGGGTGGTTGATGCCCGTTTTGCCGCCAATTGAGGCATCTACCATGGCCAAGAGCGACGTGGGTACCTGCACAAAGGCAATCCCGCGTAGCCAGGTAGCCGCCGCGAACCCGGACATGTCGCCAACCACGCCGCCCCCCAGCGCCACAATCGTCGAAGATCGCTCCAGCCGCTGTGCTAGGGCGGCATCATAAATTTTTTGCAGAGATGCCGCCGTTTTGTAGCGCTCTCCGGCCGGCAGCAGGCAGTAAGTCACGTCGAACCCGGCCTCGGTGAGCGTGGCGATCGCCCGTTCTCCGTAGTGCCGAAAAATTGGCGGGCTAGATACCAGCAACACTTTTTTGCCCAGCTTTAGCGGCTGCATCCAGCTGCCCAATTGCGTTAATCCACCCGGTGCGATCGCAACATCATAGGCTTGCTGCGGCACCTCTACCGTAATTACAGACTTCATGACACCACCTGACCTAGGGGTAAGGCATTCATTATCTCACTCTTGTTGAGCACAACCCGACTTGCAGCCTCAAACCGTCCCTCAGAAATGGTTCAATAGTTCTAAGCAAGCAAATGGAGAATTTCAGATGGCCATCGTTTCGTATGCTGGACTGTTAGCTGTTGCCTTTGGTGGCGCGATTGGACTGTACTATGTTTTGCGGGCAATCAAGCTAATTTAGGAATGGGTGATTTTTAAGTTCCTAGTTTTGAGTTTTGAGTTAGACGGTCAACTCAAAACTCAAAATCCAAAATTTATGGACTTTTTACTTCCAATTCCTCACAAAATTTCACCTCATGTCTAAGCCGCTCAAACATTTGGACAGCATCACGGCGCTATTTGTCGCTGTGCTGCTAATTTCCAACATTGCCTCTACCAAAATTCTAAATTTGGGGCCGCTAACGTTTGATGGCGGCACCCTTTTATTTCCGCTCAGCTATATTTTTGGCGACATCCTGACCGAAGTGTATGGCTATAGCCGCTCTAGAAAAGTGATCTGGCTAGGGTTTATAGCGGCGGCTGTGATGTCGGTGACGTTGGCAATCGTCGGAGTGCTCCCGGCGGCAGCAGATTGGCCCAACCAAACCGCCTACGAAGCAATTTTGGGACAAACCCCTCGAATTGTGGTTGCTAGTCTGATTGCTTATTTCGCGGGAGAGTTTTCTAACTCGGTGATCTTGGCAAAGCTGAAGGTCGTCACCGAGGGGCGGCAGCTGTGGCTGCGGACGATTAGCTCTACGCTACTAGGGCAACTGCTAGATACCGCTTTATTTGTGCTGATCGCCTTTACAGGAACGGTGCCAACTGGGGTGCTGCTGGCGATCGCGGTGTCAAATTATTTGTTTAAGTGTGGGGTCGAAATTCTGTTTACGCCGATCACGTATTGGATTACGGGTTGGCTGAAGCAGCAGGAGCACGAAGACTACTACGATCGCGAAACAGATTTCAATCCGTTTCGCCTCTCGCGGACTCGTTGAGCTGGCTGATAAATTTGGGCTTGGCAGTGCCAAGCCCCTACATTGGTTGGGTTGGGCTTGGCAGTGCCAAACCCCTACATTGGTTGGGATTGGGTTTGGTAACGTAGGGGCTTGGCAGTGCCAAGCCCCTACATTGGTTGGGTTGGGTTGGGCAGTGCCAAGCCCCTACATTGGTTGGGTTGGGGTTGGTAACGTAGGGGCTTGGCACTGCCAAGCCCTAGCTTATGGCAAGCTTAAACAGATTGCGCCATCGCTTCTACTGGG
>CASBQJ010000130.1 GCA_949127705.1 Synechococcales cyanobacterium PMM_0085 | reverse complement strand
TACCAAGGATTGGAGCAGTTTGGTGCCCGGTGCCAATCCGGGTGAAGTGGTGAGCATCCTGACGCGGCGCAGACAGCGCCCGTAGAGGATGTTTTAACAGTGGTGGCTGTACTTTTGGCATCGAGTGATCTCTCTGTAGGGTCAGCAGAGATGTGACGTTACTGTCGCCAAAATGGCTCGAAACCCTTCCACTATCGGGTTTGGTGGGCGATCGCCCACCAAACCCGCCGACTTCCAATCCAATATTTTTATTGGCGAGCGCTACTAGAAAAATGACACCATAGGATTTTCGCACCATAGCTTGAGGGGATTGAGATGAGCCCGATCACAGCATTACCAATTCCGGGGCACTTTGATCCACAGCTGGTGGGGACGGTGTGGCGGGTGCCCTATCAACAGCGGGCAGTGCAGGCGGCAGAGTGGGCGCAGCAGTACCAGATTGCCCCCGCCCCCACCGATGCAAGACGGGTGTGCCTGCTGGCAATCGATGTGCAAAATACGTTTTGTTTGCCCGAGTTTGAGCTATTTGTGGGGGGGCGATCGGGTCAGGGTGCGGTGGACGATAATCGGCGGCTGTGTGAGTTTGTTTACCGCAATTTGGGTCAGATTACGGCGATCGCCCCCACCCTCGACACGCATACCGCCACGCAAATTTTCCATCCGGTGTTTTGGGTGAATGGGGCTGGAGCGCACCCACCGGCCATGACCATGATTCAGCTAGAAGACGTAGAGCAAGGGGTGTGGCTGGCCAATCCGGCGATCGCCGCTCAGCTCACGGGTGATGTTGAAACGCTGCAAGCCTATGCCCTGCACTATGTGCGGCAGCTGCACCAGGCCGGAAAATTTCCGCTGACCATTTGGCCCTATCACTCGATGCTGGGCGGGATTGGCCACGCGCTAGTGTCAGCGTTTGAAGAGGCGTGCTTTTTCCACAGCATGGCGCGCCAAACTCAAACCCGATTTGAACTCAAGGGCAGCAATCCCTTGACCGAAAACTACTCAGTGCTGAAGCCGGAAGTGCTAGAAGACCAAGACAACCGGGCGATCGCCACCAAAAACACCGCATTGATTAACACCTTGCTGCACTTCGACGCCATTTTGGTGGCAGGTCAAGCCAAAAGTCACTGCGTCGCCTGGACGGTAGACGACCTGCTCAGCGAAATTCAGGCCACCGACCCGGCGCTGGCGCAAAAGGTTTACCTGCTGGAAGATTGCAGCTCGCCCGTGGTGGTTCCTGGCGTGGTAGACTTTACCGACCTGGCCGATGCCACCTATCAGCGGTTTGCCGACGCGGGGATGCAGTTGGTGCGCTCTACCGAGCCCATGGCAAGCTGGCTGACGATCTAACACCTGCCACAATCCTGATGGGATAAGGATTTCGGAATATATCGGAGCATTAAGAATCGTTTCGAGCTGATGGCAGGAAACCGAGGCTAGCGATCGCCACACAGTCTCGGCTAGCTGGATTTGGGCGATCGCCCCTGACCGTTTCTCCAATCAAACCCCCAAACTGCCTGTGCTCACAACTCTCCCATCTTTGAGACAATCAAAGCTGAAACCTGACGTTACATGCATTAAACGTTGCCACAGAACGAATGAGTGTTCATGGCAATCATGTGTCTTAGGCAGCTTTTAAACACGCCCTAGTCCCTAACTCCTAACCTTTCAGAGAGACTACGTTTATGAAATTGGCTTACTGGATGTATGCAGGCCCCGCACATATTGGCACCCTCCGCATTGCCAGTTCTTTTAAGAACGTTCACGCTATCATGCATGCCCCAATTGGCGACGATTATTTCAACGTGATGCGCTCGATGTTAGAACGGGAGCGCGACTTTACCCCCGTTACCACCAGCGTCGTCGATCGCAACGTCTTGGCGCGCGGTTCTCAAGAAAAGGTGGTAGACAATATTACCCGCAAGGATCAAGAAGAGCACCCCGACATGATTGTGCTCACCCCCACCTGTACCTCCAGCATTTTGCAAGAAGATCTGCAAAACTTTGTCGATCGCGCCCAAATTGAAGCCAAAGGCGACGTGATCCTAGCCGACGTCAACCACTACCGCTTCAATGAACTGCAAGCCGCCGATCGCACCTTGCAGCAAATGATTCAGTACTACATCGCCAAAGCCCGCAAAAAAGGCGATGTTCGCACCGACAAAACCGACAAGCCCTCCGTCAATATCATCGGCATCTCCACGCTAGGGTTCCACGCCCATCACGACTGCACCGAACTGAAGCGGCTGATGGCCGACCTGGGAATCGAAGTCAATGCTGTCATCCCCGAGGGCGCATCGGTTCACGAACTCAAGAGCCTACCCCGCGCCTGGTTCAATCTGCTGCCCTATCGGGAACTGGGTCTAGCCACTGCCGAATTCCTCAAAACAGAATTTGGCACCCCCTTTGTCGATATCACCCCAATGGGCGTGGTCGAAACGGCTCGCTGCATCCGTGCCATTGCAAACACCCTGAACGAGCAGGGCGCAGAGGTGAACTACGAAGCCTACATTCAAGAACAAACGCTGCATGTGTCGCAAGCGGCCTGGTTCTCCCGCTCCATTGACTGCCAAAACCTGACGGGCAAGAAGGCCGTTGTGTTTGGCGACAACACCCACGCCGCCGCCATGACCAAAGTGCTAGCGCGGGAAATGGGTATCCATGTGGTGATGGCAGGCACCTACTGCAAATACGATGCGGACTGGTTCCGCGAGCAGGTGAGTGACTATTGCGATGAAGTGCTGATTAGCGAAGATAACGGAGCTATTGCCGACGCGATCGCCCGGATTGAACCCGGCGCAATCTTCGGCACCCAGATGGAGCGGCACGTCGGCAAACGGCTAGATATTCCCTGCGGCGTGATTGCCTCGCCCATCCACATCCAAAACTTCCCGATTGGCTACAAGCCTTTCCTGGGCTATGAAGGCACCAATCAGCTTACCGACTTGATCTACAACTCCTTCACCCTGGGGATGGAAGACCACTTGCTAGAAATCTTCGGCGGTCACGATACCAAAGAAGGCATCACCAAGGGCATGTCTGCCGACTCTGACCTGGGTTGGAGTAAAGATGGCTTGGCCGAACTCAACAAAATCCCTGGCTTTGTGCGCGGCAAGGTGAAGCGCAATACCGAAAAATTTGCCCGCGATCGCGGCTTTGAACAAATTACCGCCGAAGTGCTCTATGCCGCCAAAGAATCGGTTGGGGCGTAATGGCTCTAGACAGCAAAAGTTAGTTCGCAGGGGCGTGACCTGTTTCCCGGTAAAGCTAGGAAACAGTCACGCACCCAATCAATGGGCGCTCGGAGCAGCGCCAGTCCCTGAAAGAGCGATCGCCTGCTCCGATAAAATTTCGATATCGTAAAGGTAGCAAAATAGGTGCCTGGTTTAGGCGCTTGATGTGACAACAGAGATACAGGGTCAGAGTCTAGTGAGTCATGAACTGCTGAGATTATTTGTTTATGGGACGTTAAAGCCGGGAGAAGAAAACTATTTCGGCTATTGTCATCACAAGGTTGTAGCAGCGGTAGAGGCGATCGCCGATGGCACCCTTTACAGCTTGCCCATGGGCTATCCAGCCATGACAGTAGGCAACAGCCCAGTCTACGGATATTTACTGACGTTTGATGATTTTTTGGTGCTGCACCAGTTAGATTGGCTAGAAGACTACGACCCGACGCGCCCCCCTGAGGCCAACGAATATAGCCGCGATGAGATTGAGATTTTGAGCCTCGATCGGCAACCGCTAGGGCGTGCCTGGGTCTATCGGATGAACACGGCTCAAGCTATCCAAATGGGGGGCACGGTTGTCCCTAACGGCAACTGGAAATCCCAGGAATTTCAGCCCATCCCCTCCTAGGC
>CASBQJ010000129.1 GCA_949127705.1 Synechococcales cyanobacterium PMM_0085 | reverse complement strand
CTGCGCGGATTTTCTCCAGCAGGTTGTACATGGCGGTGATGGTGACTTCGGGATGCTGTGCCTGAACGCGCTTGCGGTGGGAGTCGAGGCGATCGCCCAGTTCGCGAATTTGTTGTTGGCGATCGGGTGTGGGATCTGGGAAGGGGAAGGGGTCAAAGCAAAGACTTTTTTGGTAACGCGGTCTGTCTTCTAATCTCCCGCCTGCTGCAAGCGGATAGATCTGAATTTGATGTCTAGGACAGTGGACCTGGGACTAGACTTCTCAAAACACCAGCAGTAAAGAGATTGAGTGCTTCCATCCAGGGAATCTCCTTTAACGAAACGTTTTTAGGGGGGATTTTTTACAGGATGGATGCCCACGCCCGTTGATAGCAAGGGAAATCCCCCTAGCGGATTAACCCACCGATAGGGGGTGCCCTTTAAGGACAGGCTCCCCTTCCAGGGATCCAGTCATCCCACCAAACTATCACAACTACAGGAAGGTGCAAATACCGACATGCGATCGCCTCATTCCCCAACGTCCTCTACTTTCGCTTGAAAGCGATCGCCTTAGTCCGGATTGTTACTTGGAGACTAGCTTGTTTGACCGCATATTAGATATTTCACCAAGCCGAAAATACGAATTTTCAAAAATTCAGAAATACAAATTACCGCCATTTCGCACATAGACAAAGGCACCAATTCGGATTACATTGCTCCTATTAGAAAAGGAGTGACTATGCTTGTGACCTGTACCAGCGCTAAAGGGGGAGTCGGCAAGACCACCAGCGCCGTGCATATCGCTGCCATCCTTGCAGGAGATAACACAACCTTACTCATCGACGGCGACCCCAACCACTCAGCAATGAAGTGGGCACAGCGGGGAGATCTGCCCTTCAAGGTAGTAGACCTGATGAGCGCCGCCAAACATACCCGAAATTTTGAGCACATTGTTTTCGATACCCCAGCTCGCCCCAGTCGAGACGACTTAGAAGCGCTGGTGGAAGGCTGCGACTTGCTGATCATCCCAACCACACCAGACATCCTCAGCATCGATGCCACACTGGAAACAGTAGACCTGCTAGGAGCTTTGAACTGCAATTGCTATCGGCTGCTCCTAACCATCATCCCCCCCAGCCGCCGCACAGGTGAGCAAACCAGAGAAGCCCTGGCAGAATTTCCGCTGTTCAAGCAAAGCATTCGGCAATATGCGGCATACGAGAAAGCCGCTCTGGGCGGCGTACTGGTGAACCAAGTAAAAGACCGTAATGCACGAGTTGCTTGGAGCGATTACCAGCGACTAGGAAAGGAGATCCTGACATGACAGACAACCCATTCAAGCGGGCGATCGCTGGCCATAAGCAGCAACCCATAGAGGAAGTGCCACCCACTACGGTTGTAGAAGAAGAAAAGCCAGCCGTACAGAATTGGCCAGAGCCAGCCGTAGTTGAACCAAAAAAGCGAGGTAGGCCAGCGACGGGTAAGCGCTCTGATACTGATTGGATTGGGCGAACCTACTACGTAAAGAGGGAAACGGACTTGGATATAGAGGATGAGCTGCTTAAACTCAGGCGTAGAGGCTTTGATGTCGATAAGTCTGAATTGGTGGATTTACTACTTGGTGCCTGGGTGAAATGGCAGCAAGGCGAAAATATAGAAATTCAGTTTTCCGAAATTACGCCAAGGCGAAAAGACAATAACTTGTAACGCTAGGCATACCTGGCTTTCGCTGTTATCAGCTCCTCTTTGAGGGGCAGTCTTGGTTGTGCATTTAATCAACTGAGCCTAGAACCATGAGCCGCCGCCTGATCACCATTCTCATCATTGGCTAAATCGCCCTAGACCTAGCCTTCATTGCCTAGAAGCGGTGCCGGAGGAAGTGGGAATCTAGAGGCGATCGCCCCTTTTCTACCAGGTCGATAACCTCTGTGATGATGACACGATCACCTGAGCGTCCGGCGCTAGCACTCCGTTTAATTTCTTTGGAGCCAGAAGGCTCAGTAAGATCCTTAGGCGATACACTTAAAAAATGTTGCAACGCCTCCCCTATTACTCATGGCATCTACGACTCAGCTAAATTACACACTGCGTCAACTGAACGCATTCTCTACAGTGCAATCTCAGTCTGATGCTCTTGGCCACGATCGCACTATACCTTCTAATTTCTACCGCCGCTCATCTCAACAAGTGCTTGAACCGGAACCAGCGACTATTTCAAGCACTACCCGTCCAGCTCGCAAAAGCCGCGATCGGTTTCAAAATTTATGGGGGACATTTCGGGGAACCGCCATAACGACATTGGGCAGTCGTAACCCATTTACGGGTGGAATAACCAATGTCGCATCTTATGGAACGGCGGCGATCGCCTCCATTGGACGCAAGAATAGTGCAGGCGGCATCACAGAGCGAAACCCGTTCACCCTGTCTATTAGCTCATCATCATCCGAAGTTAGCAGCTTGAAGACTGGCTCGTTTTCAACCTTCTCAGCAATCCCGTTTAACTTCAGGGGAGGTTTTTTAGCGCAATACTGGACGTTTCGCTACAGTGGTAAGCGAATTAACGGCCAGCTCACTGATACCAATGCCGCTTTAAGTTTAGCGGCCAATGCAATTAATGCACCTGAAAATTTTGCGG
>CASBQJ010000128.1 GCA_949127705.1 Synechococcales cyanobacterium PMM_0085 | reverse complement strand
GATCCAGACGATGCCAGCTGGCGGCAGCGGTGGGATGCGATCGCCGCTGAATGGCTAGATATATTTGAACGCAACTTGACCTCTGACGCCCGCCGCAAGCTCGGTAACTACAGAGAAAGCGATCGCACCGCTTGGCAAGCGGCGGTCAATCGGCTCAACGTTAGCAGTCGCGCCCTCAATGATCTAGCCGATGCCAAATTCTTTAGCTTATTTCCTCAAGCCCGAGGGCAAAACTTCATCAATCGACCGATTGGACAGGTGTGGCAGGCGATCGCCGCCGATCAAGTAACCGGGCTGCAATCAGGCAACGCGTTGAAAACCATTCAATTTAAGTCGGGTGAGTTAGCTCAAACGCTCAGCGCCACCCTCAAACCGGGCGAAGGCAGAGTCTATATTGCCAACTTGTCAGCGGGGCAGCCCACTCGCCTCAGTTTAGACGTGGCCCAGAACACCACGCTGCTGTCTATTTATGTGCCCAACCCGACGCCGCAACTGCCCACCCTATTAGAAGATGCCACGCAAACTCGGTGGTCAGAAACCTTGCCGCAGTCTGGCTATTACGAATTTGTCATTGTCTCTAATAGTCAAGACCCGGTGCAGTACCGCCTGGACTTGGCCGTCGATCGAATTGTGACAACCCCCAGTAGTCCAGACTCGAAACTCGAACCCTATAATGGCGAGCCGACTGTGGGCCCCGACAATTAAGATAGGTAATATGGGTAGCGATCAGTTGGCCGATCAGTTTCAAGCCGATAAGTTTCAATTTGTGGCGCAGGCTCAGGCCGAACGGCAACAGCAGCAGCGATCGCGATCGCTGCACCCGCTCCAGCCGTCCCCAGATCTGCCCCTCCAGCGGCACGATGCGGTGCATGTGTGGCGAGCGGGGCAGCGGCTGCTGTCGTTTAGCTCTAACGACTATTTGGGACTGTCGAAACATCCGGCCTTGATTGCTGCCGCGCAGGACTACACGGGGCGCTATGGCACTAGTGCGACCGCGTCTCGGCTTGTGGTCGGCACCTTTGATATTCATGATCAGCTAGAGCAGCAGCTAGCAGCGGCCTGCGGTCAAGAAGCCGCGCTGCTGTTTAGTTCGGGGTTCCAGGCCAATTCCACGATTCTGCCTGCCCTGCTGGATCGCCAGTCGCTGGTATTGTGCGATCGCCTCGTCCACAATAGTCTGCTGCAAGGGATTTTGGCCAGCAGGGCGCGGTTTATCCGCTATGGCCACAACGACCTAGACCACCTCCATCGACTGCTGCAAAAACAGCGTGAAAAAGGCTACAGCCGCATTTTAATTGTGACTGAAACGGTGTTTAGTATGGATGGCGATCGCACCGACCTAGACCAACTGATCCCCCTAGCAAATCAATACAACGCCATCCTCTATCTAGACGATGCCCATGCGCTGGGCGTGTTGGGCAAAAACGGCATGGGGCTGGCGGCACATCGGCCAGGAGTCGATTTAGTTGTGGGCACCTTTGGCAAAGCCTTTGGCGCATTTGGGGCGTTTGTGGCCTGCTCCCAGGCCGTACGCGAGCATTTGATCAACACCTGCCCTGGCTTCATTTACACCACCGCGCTGCCGCCGGGAGTGGTGGGGGCGATCGCCGCTGCCCTAGCGCTGATTCCGACCCTGACGGCAGAGCGGCAAACCCTAGCCCACCATGCCGAACTGCTGCGCACCCAGCTCCAGGCGTTGGGCTACGACTCGGGCGCATCGTCCACCCACATTATTCCGGTGATGGTCGGAGCAGAAGCCGCCGCCCTTCAGCTTTCACAAACCCTAGAAGCAGAGGGCATTCTGGCGGCGGCCATCCGCCCACCCACCGTGGCAGCAGGCACCTCTCGGCTGCGGCTGGCGCTGTCTAGTCAGCATCGCCGCGACCATTTAGACTGTTTGATTCGTGCGATTGGTGAGCGTGCGATTGGCGAGCGTGCTACGGGTGAGCGTTCGCATGTATCCGGTGGTTGAGGCGATCGCCTATCACGGTTGGGGATTTGACCATAGCTGTTGGCAGCTGTGGAAACCTGCATTCGAGCGGCAAGGGATCGCGCTACAGGGGTTTGACCGGGGCTATTTTGGCCATCCGGCTATCCCCAGATTTAGCCCCGTCAGCTCGCGTAAAATCATTTTGACCCATTCTTACGGGCTGCATCTGTGTCCACTAGAGCACCTGCACCAGGCCGATCTAATCGTGATTTTGAGCGGCTTCCAGTCGTTTCATCCTAGCCAACCCACCGCCAGACGCCGTTCGCAGCTCACGCTTCAGCGCATGATCCGACAGTTTGACCATAGCCCAAAATTGGGATTAGAAACCTTTCATGCCACCTGTTACGCCCCTTTGGCCTGGGACGGAGATGCGGTACAGAATCTGCAAACAAAAATTGATTGGCTCCATGCTGACCTATTGCTCCAGGATTTGCGCGCCCTAGATACCGCTTGGTTGGACATCGCCCCGCTCACCACCCGGTCTAAAATTCTGGTCATTCAAGGTGCCAGCGATCGCATTACCCCCCCCGAACGCGCCCAAGCCCTAGCCCAACAGCTACCGACTGGTCATTATATAGAAGTGCCAGGGGCAGGGCATGCGCTGCCCCTGACCCATTGGGCAGACGGCTGGCGATCGCTGGTGCCGCTGCTTCAGGATCTGCCAACTGCATGACTATGGCCGTGACCAATTTTGTGAGCGATCCCAACAACCAAAAAATTGCCGACACCTTTGGTCAAGCTGCTGCTGCCTATCATGCCCAGGCGACGCTACAGCGACAGAGTGCGGCCCAGCTGTTGAACCTAGCCGCCCCCTGGTTAACCCAGCTGCCGCCTGGCCCGATTTTAGAAATTGGCTGCGGCACTGGATTTGTTACGCAGCTTTTGGTGCAGCAGTTGGAGGGGCGATCGCTAGAAATTACCGACATTTCAACCGCGATGCTAGCGTTTTGCCAAGCCCATGTCCAGATTTCACCGTCGCAGCGATCGCGACTGTCATTTCAGCAATTAGACGGGGAATTGCTGACCGCCACGTCATCTCGATACGCCATGATTGTGAGTGGGTTTGCCATGCAGTGGTTTAGGCAACCGCTTGAGACCCTGCACCGCTGGCTAGAACTGCTGCAACCCGGCGGTGTCCTGCTGATTTCCGTCCCCACTGCCGATAGTTTTCCAGAATGGAGACGAGCCTGTCATGCCCTCAACCTGCCCCACACCGCCCAGCCGCTACCCCAAGCGCAGCAGCTAATGCAACCATTTCTAGCTGAGCAATTTAGCGCCCTGTGGCATACCGAAATGCTGCCAACAACATTTGACAGCGCTGCGGATTTCTTTAAGGCGCTAAAGGCGATCGGGGCATCCCATAGTCCAACCCAAACGCGATTGTCGGTGTCACAAATGAAGCAGTTAATTCGCTATTGGGATGCTCAAAGTCCGGCGGGTGTAACGGCGCATTACCAGGTGCTATTTGGCATCATTCAGCGAGCCAAATAGCGCGAAAACTCATCATTCTGGTGCTTGGATAAAGTCATCGCAGCACCCATTCACCCGCCAACATCGACCGAGTTCAGGCGATCAACGCCCGCGTCTAGGGAGCCACCGGCATGCCCAAAATGTCTTCAATCCTGGGCATATCCTCCAGGGCAATCACCCGACCCTCATCCTCAAACCCAACCACCTGGTCAAAGTTGAGGTAGCGATAGAGTTCGCTGGCAAACGGGTCGATTTTCTGGGTGACAATGTCCAGGTTTCTTCTACTGTCGGAATATGGCCGAGTAAGGCGCACACGGCCGCCAGTTCTGCGGAACCGAGGTAAACCTGCGCTCCTTTACCCATGCGGTTGTTGAAGTTGCGCGTGGAGGTCGAAAATACCGTAACGCCATCTTCGCCCCGCGCCTGGTTGCCCATGCACAGCGAGCAACCCGGCATTTCTGTCCGGGCACCTGCCGCTGCAAAAATGCCATAGTAGCCTTCTTCGCGTAGCTGCTTTTCGTCCATCCGCGTGGGGGGGGCAATCCACAGTCGCACTTTGACCGGACCTGCTCCTTCTAATACCTTGGCGGCAGCGCGGTAGTGGCCAATATTGGTCATGCAAGAGCCAATAAAGACTTCGTGGATGGGGTCACCGGCGCAGTCCGACATCAGCTTGATGTTGTCCGGGTCGTTGGGCGCGGCCACAATGGGCTGCTTGATTTGATCCAAATCAACCTCAATAATGTCGGCATATTCAGCATCGGGGTCAGCCGCTAGCAGCACCGGGTTGGCCAGCCACTGCTCCATTTTGGCCACCCGGCGCAAAATAGTGCGAGCATCGCCATAGCCCCGAGCCGCCATGTTTTTTAGCAGAGCCACGTTAGAGCGCAGATATTCTGCCACAGTAGCCTCGCTCAGCTTAATGGTGCAGCCCGCCGCCGATCGCTCTGCGGTAGCATCGGTTAACTCAAACGCCTGCTCTAGCTGCAAGTCGGGCAAGCCTTCCATTTCAATGATTTTGCCCGAGTAAATATTGATTTTGTTTTCTTTGGCCACGGTCAGTTTGCCCTGCCCCATGGCGACGTAGGGAATGGCGTTGACCACATCGCGCAGCGTCACCCCCGGTTGCAGACTGCCGCTAAAGCGCACCAGCACCGACTCGGGCATGTCTAAGGGCATAGCACCCAACGCTGCCGCAAACGCCACCAAGCCCGACCCAGCCGGGAACGAAATCCCCAGCGGAAACCGGGTGTGGGAATCGCCGCCAGTCCCGACTGTATCGGGCAGCAGCATCCGGTTCAGCCACGAATGAATGATGCCATCGCCAGGGCGCAGTGAGACGCCGCCGCGCTGGTGAATGAAGTCGGGCAGCTCGTGCTGGGTTTTGATATCGACGGGTTTGGGATAGGCCGCTGTGTGGCAGAAGCTCTGCATGACCAAGTCGGCGCTGAAACCCAGACAGGCCAGTTCTTTGAGTTCATCGCGGGTCATTGGTCCGGTGGTATCTTGGGAGCCGACGGTGGTCATGTGGGGTTCGCAGGAGGTGCCTGGGCGCACACCCGCCACGCCGCAGGCTTTGCCCACCATTTTTTGCGCCAGGGTGAAGCCTTTGCCGGTATCGACTGGGGGCGTAGGCCGGACAAATAGGGTGCTGGGGGCAAGACCCAGCGCTAGGCGCGTTTTGTCGGTGAGGGTGCGGCCAATCAGCAGCGGAATTCGCCCGCCCGCCTGCACTTCATCTACCATAGTGTCGGGTTTGAGGCTAAACGTAGAGATTACCTCTCCCGCTGCGTTCACAATTTCGCCTTTGTACGGGTAGATCGTAATTACATCACCCGTTTCTAGCGGCGTCACATCACATTCAATCGGCAGTGAGCCAGAGTCTTCGGCGGTATTGAAGAAAATGGGGGCAATCTTGCCGCCCAAAATGTAGCCGCCCGTGCGCTTATTGGGCACGCAGGGAATGTCGTTGCCAATGTGCCACAGCACAGAGTTAATGGCTGACTTACGCGACGACCCGGTGCCGACCACATCGCCCACATAGGCCACAGGATGGCCTTTTTGCTTTAAGGTGGCGATCGCCTCCAATGAACCGGGTTGGCGAGTTTCCAGCATCACCGTGGCATGCAGTGGAATGTCGGGGCGGGTGGTGGCGAGGGGAGCCGGAGACAGGTCGTCGGTATTGGTTTCGCCGGGAACTTTGAATACGGTAACGGTAATCGCTGCGGGCAAGCTGGGGCGGCTGGTAAACCACTCGGCATTGGCCCAGGCATTCATCACCTGCTGCGCGTAGATATTGCCGCTCTCGCCCAGCTCTTGGACATCGTGGAAGGCATCATAGACCAGCAAAATTTTGCTCAGCGATGTGGCGGCAGCAGCAGCGATCGCCACCTCATCCACCTGAAGTAAATCAATCAGTGACTGCACATTGTAGCCGCCCATCATCGTCCCCAGCAGCTCAACCGCCTCTAGCGGCGACACCAGGGGACTGTTGGCGGTGCCTTGGGCGATCGCCGTCAAAAACCCGGCCTTGACATAGGCCGCCTGGTCTACCCCAGGTGGAATGCGATCGCGCAGCATCTGCAGGAGAGCCGCTGCTTGCCCTGCCGGTGGAGCCTTGAGTAATTCGCACAGGTCAGAGACTTGTTCTGCTGACAGGGGCAGAGGAGGAATTCCCAACGCTGCTCGTTCTGCTACATGGTTACGATAAGATTCCAGCATGTTCCAAAGTTCTCCAGGCACCGCCAAACGCTATTGTCAAATATTGATTGTAGTTCCACGGTAGCGTGTAGCACAGTTCCTTAGATGGCCTGCATGAACTATATTTCTAGCAAAGTTTTATTAGTGCAAAATTAATCCAAATTTTTTGGCGATTCTTAGAGGCTAGAATCTGGGGCTAGACATTGGGGGCTAGACCTTGCATAAAATTACAGGGTCGCATAGACCTTTTTTTTCAGCTAGGATGAGATGCTTTAAAGAATGACGCACTCAAATAGAGGATTCATTGACGTATGACGGAACGGAAACGCGCGTTGATTACAGGGATTACGGGTCAAGACGGCTCGTATTTAAGTGAACTATTGCTAGAACAAGGCTATGAAGTTCACGGCATCATCCGCCGGACCTCCACCTTCAATACCGATCGGATCGACCACATTTATGAAGACCCGCACAACGACGCCGTGCGGATGTTTCTGCACTATGGTGATTTAACCGACGGCACAACCCTACGCCGGATTTTGGAAGAGGTGAAGCCCGTAGAGGTCTACAACCTAGGGGCACAGTCCCATGTCCGAGTCAGCTTTGACTCGCCCGAATATACGGTCGATACCGTAGGCATGGGCACGCTGCGCTTGCTAGAAGCCATCCGCGACTATCAGGGGCGAACGGGTGATCAAATCCGCTTCTACCAGGCTGGGTCATCAGAAATGTATGGCAAAGTGCAAGAAATTCCGCAGAGCGAAACGACGCCGTTTTACCCTCGTAGCCCCTACGCCTGCGCCAAGGTCTATGCCCACTGGCAAACGATCAACTACCGCGAGTCTTACGATCTGTTTACCTGCAACGGCATTTTGTTTAACCATGAATCGCCGCGCCGGGGTGAAACCTTTGTCACCCGCAAAATTACTCGGGCGATCGCCCGGATTGTGGCAGGGCAGCAGACAAAGCTATACCTGGGCAACCTGGATGCCAAACGCGACTGGGGCTATGCCAAAGACTATGTGCGAGCCATGTGGCTGATGTTGCAGCAAGAGCAACCCGACGACTACGTAGTGGCCACGGGTGAAACCCACTCAATTCATGAGTTTCTGGGTCTGGCCTTCGAATATGTCAACCTCAACTGGCACGACTATGTAGAGTTTGACGAGCGCTACCTTCGCCCTGCCGAAGTAGAACTCCTGATTGGCGACCCGACTAAAGCCCGAAAACAGTTGGGATGGGAACCCTCCGTTAGCTTCGAGCAACTGGTCTATCTGATGGTCGAAGCCGATCTAAAGGCGCTAGGATTAGTTCCGCTGAATGGACATAGCCTTCAGACCAGCACAGACCATGCCACTGTCCGCCGAGTGTCGGGTGCGCCCACGGCGTAAGATTAAGCAACTGTCTGCGGTATTGTATTGGGTAGCAAGGGCGGTTTTCGAGCTGCCCTAACGGTTATGCTGTCCCCAGCCCATTCCTCAGCCCATCTGAAATTGCAGTGCCTTTAACCTCGCCACCCTCGCCATCATCTCAGCGGAACTGCGCCATTATTTTTGTGCATATCCCCAAGGCCGCAGGGACAACGCTGAACAAAATTTTGGCTCGTCAGTATGGGCTAAATCGAGTATTTGCGATCAAAGCAGGCGTGGAGGGGCGATCGCTACAGGATTTTGAGCAGATGCCCGCCGCGCAACGGCAAAACCTGAAGGTGCTGCGGGGTCACTTCAACTTTGGGCTACACGATCTGTTGCCGCAGCCCTCAACCTATATCACCCTACTGCGCGACCCCGTCGATCGCGCGTTGTCGCACTACTACTACGTGCTCAAATTCCCAACTCATTATTTGCACGACCAAATCGCAGGCCAGCAGATGAGTCTCAAAGACTACGTTAGCAGCGATTTGTCGGTAGAACTAGATAACCACCAAACCCGCATGGTAGCAGGCGGTGAGGCCGCTTTAGTGCCAGTAGGGCAATGCTCCACTGATGTGCTAGACGTGGCAAAACAGCATTTACACCAGCAGTTTGCCGTAGTGGGAACAGTGGAGCGGTTTGACGAAACGCTAGTTTTGCTGAAGGAAGTATTTGGCTGGGCGACTCCTTTTTATGCCAAAGCCAATGTGACGCAAAACCGACCCCAGCGGCGATCGCTCTCAACTGAAGAATTAGACCTGATCACTAGCCGCAATCAGATTGACCTGGAACTGTATGACTACGCCAATCATCGCCTCGATCAACTGATTCAGCAGCATGTCAAATTCTTCCAGCTCAAGCTATTCAAGTTTAGAGTCTTGAATCGGCTCTACAACTATTTATATGCCCTAGAAAAAACATTTCCACAGCCATGGAATGGGCGACTTAAAGTACTTAGAAAACGCTTAGACTCCCCCCACAAATATCGCAAACTTGCGCGGCAGCAGGCGGCTCATAACAATCTCAATTCTTTATAACCCTAAAGGTTGGTTGAGGGCATGGCAGTGCCATGCCCCTACAGAATGGTTGGCTGGGGCATGGCACTGACATGCCCCTACAGAAGGTGTCCCATTCTTTATTTAAAATTGGTATGAACGACTTAACTAATGATCACGGCAGACCAAGGGTTAGGTAGGGGCATGGCACTGCCATGCCCTCTGCCATGCCCTCTGCCATGCCCTCTGCCATGCCCTCTGCCATGCCCTCACAGAATGTGTCGCATCCCCGACTGGAACTGGTATTAAAAGAAATGCCACATGACTAATGGATATAGGTAAGGAACATCGGGATGGGACGCGACTTTTACCATGGCAATAATTGGCAAGATAAAACTAGCGACCAACAAGAAAATTAACAGCGGAATTCCTAGCAGAACAAACGCCAGAATCAAAAAGATGACGCCGTAAATTAGCAGGTTGATAAAGAGATTAATCGATTCTTTGGCATTGGCTTGCACCACCAAATCTTCAGAAATCACCAAAAACAAAATTGGTACCAAAATAGAAACGCCTGTGTAAGAGAGCAATTGCGACCCGTGACACAGAACTGAGTAAACTTTGCGTTTTTCTAAATCGTTCATCGTGGCGATTTTCAGGTTATCAAGTTCTCCTAATGATTAGATTCATCAGGAGAATCTGGGTTTCCAGACAAGTTGGCCAACCCGGCCATGTTGGTGGCTCAGACGTTGCCTGCTGCCACGCGCACCGAAAACCCAAAGGTAGTGCACTGGATCAGCATATGGGCGATCGCCTGTCTGGGCATAGCCATCGGATTTGGGCAGATCAGCCTTTACACCCGACAGCACCCAGCTTGCCAGCGGCAGCGAAGATGAAACGATTAAGCTCTAGGAGGTTGACTCTGTTGACCAGATGACGCGGCCAGATTATTCGGCCATTTTAATGCCGAGCGGCATGAGCCAGTTGGCGATCGCCCCCACCAACGACTGCTTTTCTACCCAGACTGAGACTGAGCCGCCGTTACAGCGAAACTCACCCCAGCCGTCGGCATTGCTGTAAACCGGTTCCTTAATGTGTTCGGTAATATCGTAGAAGATAGCGTTAGGTTTGCCCACTTCCATCCACTTGCTGCCGCCAGGGCCATCGCTGAGAATCACCGCCATTGCTTCACTGTGGTCGGCATCGCCCAGGCGCGTCCAGCCAATGATATCTGGATGGTCAAAGTAGCTATATTGCGGCCCATAGGCAAAGTTTTTGCGGGCAAACAACAGGCGATCGATCATCCACTTATGGGAGTCCATCCAAATTTCATACTCCTTGCCATCGCGCCCTTTGTCTTTGTAATGAACCCCGTAATAGTCGGCATAAAATACATTGGGATAGCCCTCAGCCCGCAGCAAAATGATCGCATAGGCCAGGGGTTTAAACCAAGCTTCCACCACCGATTCGAGCGCCTGTAGCGGCTGGGTGTCGTGGTTTTCCACAAATGTGACGGCCAAATAGGGAGCCTGCTGCATCAAGGTATTGTCTAGGATGGTGCGCATGTCATAGTGCCCGCCACTTTTGCTAGCGCTATAGAAGTTGTAGTGCAGCGGCACGTCAAACAGCGCCATCCGACCGCTGGTGTTGCCAATGTACCAGTGCAGCGCTGCCAGGTTTTGCGTCCAATATTCACCCACGGCAAACAGGTCGCGCTGGG
Organism: Synechococcales cyanobacterium PMM_0085; assembly: GCA_949127705.1. Taxonomy (GTDB): domain Bacteria; phylum Cyanobacteriota; class Cyanobacteriia; order Elainellales; family Elainellaceae; genus CASBQJ01. Next base: position 1,194 of record CASBQJ010000128.1, on the reverse strand, counting down.
CGTAGTGTTCAACGTGGTCTAGCCATTCGTTGAAGAAATCTCCCTGGATGTGTTTGATCGCATCGATCCGGAAGCCATCGACCCCGACGGTGTCCATGATCCACTCGCCCCAATACTTTAGCTCACCGCGCACCTGGTCATTGTCCATGTCTAGGTCGCAGCCCATCAGGAAGTCGTAGTTGCCCTGGCTCAGGTCTACCTTGTTGGCGAAGACTTTGTCTTTGAAGCGGTAAATTTGGGCAGACCCAGGTTTGTAGGCATTGTAGTCTACGGCATCGAAGTGCCACCAATGCCATTTCATGCTGGAGTAGGTGTCGCCACGACCGGGAAAGTCAAATTCTGTCCAGGCTTTGATCGTCTCTACGCCGCCAATAGGACGGGTGCGATCGCCTCCATCTACCGGAATCGCCTCTGCATCTTCTTCGGCATCAGCCCCCATCTTGTGGTTAAACACCACATCGGCATAAATTTGCATCCCTACGTCATGCGCCGCTTTGACGGCGGCCACATACTCATCCTTGGTGCCATATTTGGTCGGAATGCTGCCCTTTTGGTTAAACTCCCCCAGGTCAAACAGGTCATAAATGCCGTAGCCCACATCGTAGCCACCGCCGTTGGCCTTGTAAGCAGGCGGCAGCCACAGGGCTGTAAAACCAGCATCAGCCAGCTTTTGGGCGTCGGCCTTTAGCGTATTCCAATGGGTGCCTCCGGTCGGCAGATACCAATGGAAATATTGCATCATCGTGCCGTTGAACTGGGTGCCGGGGTTGCGTTTAGCCAGTTCACCCGCATGGGTTTCTAGCCACTCTGATACCGCTTGCTTGGCTTCGCCCAACAGTTGGGGGCTAATTTGCTTACCAAGGGCTTGGAATCGCTCTTGCAATTGTTGAAAAGGGCTAGTCATGGTTAGTTGGGGGATATTTGAGACGTGTTAGGGCAGCTAGAAAAATAGGTTGGAGCAAGTTCTTTGAGTCTTGCCAAAAAGTGTATCGCATCAATGCTGGGGTGCAAGGTTCACAGCTTGACATGGAACATCTGGCGTAGAATTTTCCCTCATCCCCCAGCCTCTTCTCCCAGGTGGGGAGAAGGGGAGCAAGATTCAAAGTCCCTCTCCCCGACTGGGAGAGGGATTTAGGGTGAGGGCGGACTTCACCTACATGTTCACGCTGGGGCGCAAGAGCCACAGGTATTCTC
>CASBQJ010000127.1 GCA_949127705.1 Synechococcales cyanobacterium PMM_0085 | reverse complement strand
TGGCTGGGTGTAGAAGATTCGCCGCTGCACCTAGCGCCCGCCGTCCGCCATGTCTTGGCCGATGTACCTCAATGGATTCAAAAAGCCCAGCAGCTAGAACAGCGCACCATTGCCCTAGAAACGACCCTGGCGGCAGTGCTTGCCGAACAAGAAGAGCGCCAAAAAACTGCACAAGCGCTGCATGACACCTGTACTGAGCTACAGGCAATTATCGCCTCAGTAGATGAGCTAATTATCGTGCACGATCGCCAAGGGCGCTGTCTCAGGATTCCTTCAGCCAATTCGGATTTTTTGTCACACACGCGCGATGAGAAGATTGGCCGCACCTTCCACGAGCTGTTTCCCACCGAGATTGCCGATCGCTTTTTGGTCTACACCCAGCAAAGCCTCGACTTACAGGAGGCGATCAAAATAGAGTACAGCCTGCTGATTGACGATACCGAGTGCTGGTTTAACGGCAGCATTTCGCCATTAGACGACGACACCGTCGTTTGGGTGATTCGAGATATTAGCGATCGCAAACGCACCGAACTGGCTCTGATGGGCAGCGAAGACCGCTTTCGCGCCGTCTTTGAACACTCGGCCATTGGCATGGGCGTCAACCGGGCAGACGGCAGCTTAATCGAATCGAACCCAGCCGTTGAAGCGATCTTGGGCTACACCACCGCAGAACTGCGCGCCCTCCGCTTTACCCAATACACTCACCCCGACGACCTCGACGCCGACCTAGCGCTGCTAGAAGAGCTGCTGGCAGGTCAACGCGACTCGTACCAACTGGAAAAGCGCTATATCCGCAAAGACGGCCAGCCCGTTTGGGTGCGTCTTACCCTGTCTGCCGTGCGCGACCCATCGGGCGAACTGACCCTCACCATTGCCATGATGGAAGACATCACCGAGGCCAAACGGGTGGCTGAAGACCTGCGGCGCAGCGAGTTTCAATATCGAGAGCTGGTTCAAAGCGCCAATTCGTTTATCTTGCGCTGGAGTCGGGAAGGCCGGATTACCTTCTTGAATCACTATGGACTAAAGGCGCTGGGCTTTACAGAAGCTGAACTGATTGGGCGCAATATCATGGGCACCCTGGTGCCCGAAACTGAAAGCTCTGGGCGCAATCTGCGCAGATTAATTGAGGAGATTAACCACAATCCTGATGCATATCGCGATGTGGAGAATGAAAATATTTGCAAGAATGGCGATCGCCTCTGGATTAAATGGTCCAACAAAGGCGTAATGGATGAGCGGGGTGACCTGACTGAAATCCTGGCAGTTGGCTTTGATATTAGCGATCGAAAACGCGCCGAGCAGCAGTTACAAGATGCCGAAGAACGCTACCGCAGCATTGTGGAAAATGCCGTCAGCGGCATTTTCCAGACCACCCCTAATGGCCAATACCTCAGCGCCAATCCGGCTCTAGCCAAGATTTACGGCTACGATACGCCCGCAGAGCTGATTCAAAATCGCGGGAATATCCAGCAACAGCTCTATGTTGATCCAGCCCGCCGCGTCGAATTTACCCAGTTGATGCAGACACAGGGGAGAGCCGCCAATTTTGAGTCTCAGATCTACCGCAGAGATGGCAGCGTCGTTTGGATTTCTGAACAATCGCGGGCAGTGCTAGATGCCAACGGCGTTCTGCTCTACTACGAAGGGATTGTGGAAGACATTACCCAGCGCAAACAGGCAGAGATTGCCCTGCAAGAAAGCATGAGCCAGCTGGCTACGGCCAATCAAAAAATTACCCAGCTCAATGCCCAACTGCAAAGTGAAAACTTGCGCATGGGTGCCGAACTGGCCATTACCCGACAGCTTCAGCAGATGATGTTGCCCCGCGCCGAAGAACTGGAGCAAATTCCAGGGTTAGACATTGCTGGGTTTATGGAACCCGCAGACGAGGTCGGTGGCGACTACTATGACGTGATTCAGCACGAGGGGCGAGTCATTTTTGGCATTGGCGATGTCACGGGGCATGGGCTGGAAAGCGGCATGTTAATGCTGATGGTACAAACCGCTGTGCGCACGATGTTAGCCACCAATGAAACGCGAGTTCAGCCATTTTTCTATGCCCTAAACCGCGCCATCTACGACAACGTGCAGCGGATGAACAGCGGCAAAAGCACCACCTTAGCCTTGCTCGACTATCACGACGGCAACCTGCACCTCAGCGGGCAACACGAAGAAATTTTGGTGGTGCGAGCCAACAGCACGGTGGAACGCGTAGACACGAATGATTTGGGGTTGCCACTGGGTTTGGTAGACGATATTCGCAGCTTTATTGACCAGGTCGAAATTCGGCTGCAACCAGACGATGGCATCGTTCTATACACAGATGGGATTACCGAAGCAGAAGACAGCGATCGCCACTACTACGGCCTAGAGCGACTGTGTGCGGTGGTCAGCCAGCATTGGCAGCAGGGAGCGATCGCCGTTCGGCAGGCTGTGATTGCCGATGTGCGCCACCACATTGGCACCCACAAAGTCTATGACGACATTACGCTACTGGTGTTCAAGCGGAAATAATCCTAATGCTTTAACCCTAGTGCTTTAATCCTAATGCTCTAATCCTAATGCTTAGAGCTGCCCGTCCTGTGCCGTCGTCAGCGGCGGTTCCAGTCCAGGCGGCAAGGCGGTATTACAGTGATCATGCACCTGGGTAATGTGTTCAAACAGCCAGGGGTAAGATTGCAGGTAATGGGGTAAAAGAGCCAGCGGACTCAGCAGCGCGGCGGCGGTCAGGTCGGCAGCGGTGAGGCGATCGCCCACCAAAAACGATGTCGGCGGCCATCGCCCCTCTAGAAACGCTAGGGCTTGACTGAGGCGATCGCCCGCCAGTTTGACTCGCGCTGGGTTGATGCCATACTGTCGGCGCACAATTTGAATGACGGCCTGACTGAATAGCGACGGGTCGATTTGCTTGCCGGCGTTGGCTCGATAGTCGTAGTACACAAACCGGGTAGCGGTGCCAATGCTTTCATCGAACCAGTCTTCCAAAATCTGCGTTTCCAGCCGGAGCGCTGGATCGCTAGGGTACAGCGGCGGGTCAGGCTGATAGGTATCGAGAAATTCGAAAATATGGGTAGAGTCGGCGATCGCTTCAGGCTGCCCTGCCAATTGCGGCAGCAGCACAGGCACCGTCGTCGTGCCCGTCAGCGGCTGAAGCTTGAGCGCATGCAAGCCAGGGGTCAAATTTTCAACGGTATAAGCTAACTGCTTATATCCCAGTGCCAGTCGGGCTTTTCGGCAATAGTGAGACGTACTAAATTGCAAGAGCAACATGGATTGACGCACCCACAGATTAGCAAACCTAAAATTATATTCAGAGAAAAAGTTAGTCCCGCACATTGTTGGAACATGCAGGACTAACCACTTAGACCTAATTTGACAACGACTAAGGGGTGGTTGTTGGAGAAGGAGACATCGCAGGATCAGCAGGGGATTCTGTTGGGGTTGTACCACCACCACAGGCAACTAATGAAGCTGCAACACCCATAGCCAGGAGTAGACCAATTACTTTCTTGTGCATATTTACCCTTTTGAGTGCGATGTGTTGACGTTCTAGCAGTTGTTGCAAGAGCTATGACAGAAACCTAACAACTGAGCAATCAGATAACTAGATCTGCTGACTATTCCCACGCATTACAGTGCTGCTGAGGTTTTTAGTTGAGAGTTGCTCTATCTCTTCAAAGGAAGATCTCTCTTCAGAGGAAGAGGGATAAAGACCCTCAAGTGAATATACCTCATCCTTTGTATCAGATTTCATGTAATTTAGCGCATCTATCAGAGGGCTCAATATTTTGATGGATTCATGAATTTCTGGTTGCCCAAGGTTAAATAACTTTACGTCTGCGTAGAGTTGACATAGCCGGAATTGTAACCGTAGACGATGATTCTTTATAGCAAGTACCCTTCACCCCTTCTCTGCCATGACAGCTTCCGGCAGTTCTCCCCTCCCCACTTCCCCTGCTATCGACCAAGCGTTGAAGGCGATCGCCAGCTTTGAGCAATCCTCTACAGTAGGGGTATGGCCGTTGCTGAACAAAAAAACACTCGCCGCAGAACTGCGCCAACGAGTCCAAAATCCCTACAGCGTCAACCAAGGGCAGCAGCCGTTTTGTGGCCCCACTGCGATTTTGTTTGAGCTAGTGCGCAAGCAGCCAGGGCACTATGTAGACCTTTGCCGCATGCTGTTTGAGCAAGGGATCGTGCAAGGTAAAACCAAGCGGATTGAGACGCTAACAGCGTTACGTCAGGCTCGCCAGCCGATCAAGATGGGCGAAGTCGATTGGATGGTGCTGAGTGCGCTGCGAGATGCCGAAAGCCTAATATTTCCGGTCGATCCCGACGCTCCTAGCGTTATCCGCAACATCAGCGGCATGAGCTTTTCTTGGGAAATGAAAGGCTGGGTGCAAGAGATTCTGGGCTATCCCCAAATCATTCATACCAAAACGTATAAAAAAGGCGATCTATTGGCGCTGCGAGATGCCGCCAACAGCGTTAAGTTAGGAGGCGTTGCCTTTCCCCTGATTACGGCTCAAGCGTTATTAAGCAGCGCCAGTTCAACAGAGCTACCCATTCCCCTGCCCAATCATTGGGTCGCGCTATTGGGCAATCTCCAGATCCAAAACGGGCGAGTTGCCTTTGACGTTTACAGCTGGGGCAAAAAGATGCGCGTGGACGTCACTGAAGGGGTATTTAAGAAATCCTTCTGGGGAGTTGTGATTGGAATGCCATAAAATCGGGATGCCGCTGCCTAACCGCTATCCATTGCCCCCAACATCATGCCCAGCTCAATCGACATCCTCACTCGTGTCTTACGCCTAATTCAACAATTAGATCCCAATGTGCAGTGCAATGCCGCTGAGCTAGAAGCCGTTATGACCACGCTCAAGCAAGTCGAGTCGGGACTAGAGTCGGTGAAGCAAAAGTTTGAGGCGCGATCGGCTGAGCAGCTTCAACAAGAAATCGATCGGTTTAAAGCAGAGCGCTAAGCCTTAGAGCGTGTCAGGACTTGGGGAATCCTGACGCAGCCTCTAGACTGCCCGTCCGCGCTGTAACAGGTGAAGCAGAAACAGCAGCACTACTGCTCCGATAAAAGCCACAAAAATGGTGCCAGCCAGCCCACCAAAGGGCGCAGCCAGCCCCAACTGGCCAAACAGCCAGCTGCCGACAAACGAGCCAACAATCCCCACCACAATGTCACCCAGCAGGCCATAGCCAATCCCACCCGCCACAACACTGGACAGCAAGCCTGCAATTAGCCCTACGATCAACCAAGTGAGCAAATCCATTTAGTCCTCCAGATCCCTGCCCTATAAATCAAAACTACAGGTAGTTTTGATTTATAAGAAATAGTTTATCTGGATTGACCTCGAACGCAGCGGTGATCGACCTAAAATACTTCTAAAGTAGGATAGCGGCTAACGATGATGAACACTTGAGGTTCTCAATCTTCAGCCGCTATCCCCTTCGCAACTCTCAGCCCTACATCAACTTCAGCAATTGGCTAGGAACGGTTGAGCCGTTGGAAATGGCTGAAGGCAGTTCGCCAACTGGCTTGCGGTAGAAGGCGCTGTGGGGCAACACCCGCCGCACTTCTTCTACGGTGGTAATCCCAGACGTGACTTTGGCGATCGCCCCCACCTGAAACGAATCAAATTGGCTCTCGTGCAGATAGCGCCGCAGTTGAGTGACGGTGCCTTCGTAATTAATGTGGCGCACCGTATCATCCACATTTAGCAGCTCAATCACTGCTTCTCGCCCCAAATACCCCGAATTGAAGCACTGAGGACAGCCTCGTCCTTTGCGCCAGCCTGGCGCGTTGGCCTCGTCCATCCGCAACCCCAGCAGTTTGAGGTCGGCAGCGGTGGGGGTGTAGGGTTCGGCGCAGTGCGGACAGACGCGGCGGACTAGGCGCTGGGCCACAATTCCCAACAGCGCATCGCTGACGAGTCCTGGGTCGGGACCAATGTCTTTCAGTCGTGGAATGACACCGATCGCATCGTTGGTGTGCAGGGTTGTGAGCACCAGGTGCCCGGTCAACGCGGCTCGCACAGCCGTTTCTGCCGTTTCTGCATCACGCACCTCCCCCACCATAATAATGTCAGGGTCTTGCCGCAAAATAGCCCGCAATCCGGCGGCAAAGGTCATCCCAGCGGCTTCGTGAACTTGGGTTTGGGTGATACCGGGCAGCACATATTCCACCGGGTCTTCGACCGTGACAATGTTGACCGATTCGGTGGCGATCGCCTGCAAACTGGTATACAGCGTACTGGTTTTACCTGAGCCAGTGGGGCCTGTAAAAATAATCATGCCCTGCGGTTCGCGCAACCATCCTTCATAGATGGCTCGCGTGCGGGTCGAAAAGCCCAACCCAGCGATCGTGGTAAAGGAGTTTTGCTGACGCAGCAATCGCAGCACAGCCTTTTCGCTGGGTTCTCCCTTGGTGCCACTAATGCAGGGTAGTGTACTCACGCGCAAATCCAGCCCTTGCTCTTGCTGGTCAGCCACATACTTTTCACTAATTCTGCCATCTTGCGGGCGGCGGCTGTCGGCAATATCCATATCGCTCATCACCTTGAGCGCCACGATCACCTTACGGCTAATGTCAGGCGGTAGAGTGGTCACATGCCGCAAAATGCCATCAATCCGAAAGCGCACAGCCAAGCCTTCAAGGGAAGGAGCCAAATGAATGTCGCTGGCACGGTTGCGCAAGGCACTAGAAATCAGCGTCCGAATCCGCTCAATTTGGCCGTCTACCTGAGACAGGTGCAGCTCGGCCATTTCGGTAATATTTTCAGATTCAGAATCTCCAGTCAGCGGCTGAACCGCGTGGGTGCCATTGAGACGGGCAGTGCTTTGACCTTTGAAGCGGCTCCAGTGATGAAAGCTTTTTTCGGTAATTGGAATAATTTGAATTTCAGTATTCAGGCGATCGCCCAAATGCTTGACGAGGTCTGGCGAGAGGGCGGTGGGGCTACCCAAGTAATAACAATTTTGCCAGAGCAACAGCGGCATCACCGGAGGCACATCGCCTTTGTCATTAAAACTGCGTTGAAATCGGGTACTGACTTCTACATCCAGCAGTTGCAGGTTAACCATCCCCTGGCGATTGACGAGCAAATCTAGCGCCTGCTCACAGGTAATCCGCTGCTGCTTTAGTTGTTTCCAAACAGATAGTTTTTTCTGCATCGGCATCATTCACGTCCGTTTCAAGGTTTTGCATCATCGGGTAACGCACTAGTGGGTAGTGCAGGTCGCGTTAGGGTAGATGCGCTGCTTTAGGGCGAACACGGGCGGCCCTGAGCATCAAAAATGAAACATGGTGAAGCACCGTTCCCCCCTAAGCTACCCAAATTATTACCCGAACCAACACCGGAATTTCCCGGAAATGCGGGTGTGCTGTTGGACACAGGTCGAATGATATTGCCGCGAGTGGCTCGCTCAAATGACGTGGAGCCAAGCCCATCGTCGGGAAATAGGCTGGGATCGCTGATGTCGGAGGGGGCGGCGATCGCTTGAGTCGGCAACGGTCGGCCACTGCCGCAAAGCTGAGTCAAATCTAAAAGCTGCCCATCTCCGGTTTGCATAAAACAGAAGGGACTGCCGCTATCAGCCGCAAAGCTAGACGGGAGCTGTGCTAGAGCCGCGTAGGGGGTGAAGCCGATCGCGCTGAGTGTGCCAGCTAACGTGAGGGAGAGGTGTTTGAGCATGGTTAGCGAGAAGGAGGATGGAGAATGGAATTCAAAATTCAAAATTCAAAACTAAAAACTTCCCATCCCTTACTACTGGCTTTGCAACTGCAAAACCGCCTGAATTGAAATTCCGATGCCAATTAAGGTGATGCAAGCAGCGCTGAGCATGGGCAGAGTTTTGATCAAGCGCGGGGATGTGGGGACGTGTTTGAATAGGTGTTTGGCGTAAACCAATAATAGGCCAAGTCCAGTCAGGACAACGGCTAGACCGAAACTGAAGGCAGTGACTAAAACTAGCCCAAAGGCGGTTTTGCCAAGGGCGATCGCACTTAATAACAGCACGAGTGCCGCCGGACAGGGGACTAGGCCACCCGAAATGCCCAGGGTTAGCAGGCTAGCCCAAGTGACTGGCGTGCCATCGGCTCCCGGTGGCAGATGGCTGTGGCCGTGATCGTGGGCGTGATCGGCGTGACTGTGGCCGTGGGTGTGATCTTGATCGTGGGCGTGATCTTGACTGTGATCTTGACTGTGATCTTGACTGTGACCATGAGCGTGATCTTGACTGTGACCATGGGCGTGATCGGCGTGACCGTGCCCATGATCCGGGAGATGATTAGGGGTGTGCTCAGCCCGGTTTAAGGCAACGGGCGATCGCGCCTGCGTCTGGGCATAGGCGTAGGCGTAGGCATTGCCAGCTTGGGTTTCGTGGCTCGGTCGTGGCTCGGGCGTGTGGCTGGGCTGGCTGGGTGCGGGTAAGTG
>CASBQJ010000126.1 GCA_949127705.1 Synechococcales cyanobacterium PMM_0085 | reverse complement strand
GCTGTCTACGGTGGCCGAGCTAGGCGTGCCCATTGTGCTCATGCATTCGCGGGGGACGCCCAAAACGATGCAGCAGCTGACGCAGTATGGGGATCTAATGGGAGAGGTCTACGATTTTTTGGCACGGCGAGTAGAGGCAGCGATCGCTAGCCAAATTCCTCAGGCGCAGATTGCAATTGACCCCGGCATCGGGTTTGCCAAGACCTATACTCAAAGCTTAGAAATTTTGCGGCAGCTGCCTCGGCTCAAATCCTTGGGCTGTCCAATTTTAGTGGGGGTCTCGCGCAAAAGCTTTATTGGCCATCTGTTAAGCCAGCCGGATCCGACGCAACGGGTTTGGGGCACGGCGGCAGCCTGCTACGCGGCGATCGCCAACGGAGCCGACCTGCTGCGCGTGCATGACGTCCCCGAAATGTATGATGTGTGCCGAGTGGCAGATGCGCTGGTGAGAGAGGGCGATCGCTCTCTCTAATCAGCGCAATTAGCTGTCCCGATCCCGTGGGCTATCGTGATGGCTACTGCCGTTGCCTTTGTTGCTGTTGAGCACGCCTTGATCGCCATCACCTGGCCCCATCAGTTCGCCTAGAGCTTCAGTCAGCGCTTTAGGATCCATAAATACAACCTTAGAATTGGGGCTGTCTCCGAGGCGATAGTTCGCGTCTACATAGCGCTGAGCCACCAAATATTTCAAGATTTCTCGGCTATTGGGCTGCGATTGCAGCGCTTCAGCGATCATTTTCATGGACTCAACAGCGGCCTCCGCTTCTTCGATGGCGGCTTGCTTTTTGCCCTGTGCTTCTTCAATGGCCGCTTCTTTCTTCCCTTGCGCCTCAGAAATTGCCGCTTTCTTCTTACTCTCTGCGGCGCGCTCTAGCTCCATCGCCTTCAAGACTTCGACAGCGGGTTCGATGCTTTGCACCTCTACCCGTGTGACCTTAACGCCCCAGGTAGCAGTGGCTTCATCCAGCTGATGCAGCAAGGCTTGGTTGATTTCGTTTCTAGAGGAAAACGTCTGCGCTAGCTTCATCCGCCCAATTTCGGAGCGCAGGGTGGTAGTTACTAGATTCTCTAACGCCTCTTCAATATTTTCTACCGAATAAAAAGTACGCTCTAATTGCAAAATCCGCCAGTACATCACGGCGTCTACATCCACCGAGACATTGTCGCCTGTAATCGCTTTTTGTTTAGCCGTGTCGAGTACCCGCTCACGGGTAGATTCTTCGAGCACAACATTGTCTAGCAGCGGCACGACAAAATTTAGCCCCGGTATCAGCTTGCGATGGTATTTACCGAGTCGTTCAACCAGCGCCTCTGTTCCTTGATTGATGATTTTGACAGAGCCAACAGTGTAGCCAATAATAACCAGAGCAAGAGCGGCAACGATGGCTTCCATATTGGAAATCTCCGAATCATCAAACAGGATGTCTACGTGTCTCTAATCTATCTTGAACCGATAGCAACGTGCCGGAAATCTAGCTTTTTACCCTAATTCTTTTTGGGATGCTCCATAGCATTGTGTGAGGTCAGCGCTACTGACCTCACACAATGCTCATGCGGCGATGACTCTAGGCGGTGCGATTGACCACAGTGTTGCCAGCATAGGGAGTCGGCATCACGAGCAGGGTGTTGTCTTGGCGGCCTACAACATAAACCGTTTGCCCAGCTGCGATCGCCACATCCGAGACCTGACAGCGGGCGCTCCAAAGCGTGCCTTCATAGGCGACTTCACCCATGCCACCGCGAGGGATGCTCACCGAAACTTCGGCCTCCGTGGGAGGATCGAGATCGTGGGATTCGCGAGGCACCATGCCGCGCAAGATCACCGCCAACGCGACCGATAGAATGCTCCAAATTAACAGTTGAATCCCAAAGCCGTTGATGCTCAAGGCGGCGATCGCGGTAATAATGGCAGCGATCCCTAGGGCTGCAATGGTGGGTTCAAACACCAATAAATTTAGAAATAAACAAAACATACCTGCTACCAGCCATAGAAGGTATGATGGCTGACCCGATATCACTTGCGGCAAACTCATACGGCAGACCCCTAATCTCAACGGGTGCGATTTTATTAACGTTTAGGTTCCGGGCTTAGCTCTCTCAAATTGCTAACCCGAAGCTCAAGAATGGATTTGAATGTAGATACACAGCGGCGATCGCGCTTTACCGAATTCCAGAATTTTGTAGTGTTGAAGCGGATATATTTATTTTCACACAATTCCAGAGCGGCTCTGGATCAGCTAGCAATGCTTTTAGTGGCTGCAACTAGTGGCTGCACTGCTCACTTTTGGCGCTGTTCCAAATTTCGCAGATTGGGCCGCAACAGGCGGCTGGGATAGAAGAGCAAACTACCGGGCAAAATAAACATCACCAGCGGTAACCCGGCCACCAGAAATGTTAGCCCCTGGCTGGACGGTTGACGGGTTGCGACTTGGGGGGAGGCAGTGCGGGCTGTAGAGGTGATTTGCTCCATCGGCAATGCTGCCATCTGGAGCCAATTAGAAAGATTGGCCGATAGCTCTGAGTTAAGCCGTAGCTGTAGCCCCGGAGTGGAGAAGGATTGGGCATAGGCTGAGGTCAAAAACGCTTGGTAGGGTTTGGCATCAGGCGTGAGTTGTTTCACAAACGATAGGGTTACCCCTTTGAGCAGCCGCCGCAGAGATTCGGTATCTTCACCGCGCCGCTCTCGCATAAACAAGTTGTTGGCGAGGGCTGCGTTGAGGTTGTTGGGATCGCCGACGCTGAGATGGCTACCGCCGATCGCCGTGAGCAAAAATTTGGTGCCCGAGTGCAGGTGGGTGAAGGGCAGCAGCTGTTGGCTCACTGCTGGGGTCACAGCATCGCCTGTGCCAGACATGATCAGGGTGGGAATGCGGATGGCTGCTAAACTTTTTGGGTCAAATAACTGCCCAATTACTGGGTTGAGGGCAATGACTTCAGCCACGCGGCGATCGCGCAAGTCGGGCAGCTGATCGGGCAGGTCGGCGGCAGTACACTGCAACCAGTCTGCGGCCGATAGCCCCACCAAGTCGGGGCGGTTGCAAAACTGTCGCAATTGTTTTAGGTCTAACTCTGCGCCTGCCAGTGCTAGGGCGGTGTAGCCGCCGAGCGAGTGTCCAATGACTACCACTTTCTGGGTATTTAACTTACCCCGCAGACTAGTGGAGTTGAGGTTCATTCGGTCTAATTCGCTTAGCAAGAAGCTGACATCGCCTGGTCGGTCAATGAACTCAGTGGCGGGTAAAATATTGGTCTTGTGGCGATGACCTAACTGTCCGCTGGTGATGGCCGTCAACCAGGCCACATTACTGGCCGGGTGTTCTAGTGCGGCTACTGTAAACCCATAGGTGGCTAAGTGATAGGCCAAATAGCCCAAAAATCGGCGATCTGCGCCAAAGCCGTGAGAAATCACAATGAGTGGCCCTTGGGTGCGCCGACTCCAATAGAGGTCTACCGGAATGGTGCGATCGCGTTGGTAGTCGCGAAATACCAGCGTCTGCTGCCGCACCCATTGCCCGCCGTTCTCGGCGGGATCAAGCTTAGATTGCAGCGGTTTTGGCGTAGGAACCGTTAATTCTCGTTCTAGTACGGAGCTGAGCGCTTGGCTTTGCCAATAGGGCAAATTCAGTTGGGAGGTCAGCGACCATGCAGCCGAGAGGTCTAACACGACGTCTTTGATTTGCAGCTCTTGCAAAAATCCAATCAGGCTTAATCCGTTGGCGTGGGTGGCTGCATTGGTTAGGGCTTGGTACAGTAAGACCCGATTGCTGTTGGGGATTACGGTCTGGAGTGCTGTTAGCAGGCGATCGCCCGCTGATGAGTTCAGCACATCACCCACGAGCTGATCGCCCACCGCCGGATCGAGCGGAATCCGGCTATCTAAGGATTGCCGCGTCTGTTCATTCAGCAGCAGCGCATAGGGCCGCAGCGATCCGACGACTTCTCCCGTTAGGGAAAAATACTGCAAGTCAGAAATCATCACCGACTGCCGCAGGGGACCTAGCTTGACTGATAGCTGTTCTGCAGCCGTTGCTGGCAGCGCTACCCCGCAGCCTAAGACCAATCCAGCCACTAGCCCCTGGCACCATCGGTTGGCTCGCCACAGAACTGCCCCACCTGCTGAAGATTGCCTGATGCTGGAGGCCGAGCAACGAGATATGAGCGGAACATTTACGGGTGGATCGAGGGGGGACTGCTCAAACACGTTCACTGGGCTTCCTTGAGGCACGGCTAGGGCACTAGTCGAGAATCCTTGAAACTGTGCAGCCGATCTGTGCATTTGATCCGTGCAGCTGACTGAAGGTTGCGATCGCTAATATAGACCATCCAACGGCTCAGATCCACAGCTTCAAATAAGCTTATCCTATGACTCTTGACGATTAGCG
>CASBQJ010000125.1 GCA_949127705.1 Synechococcales cyanobacterium PMM_0085 | reverse complement strand
CGGCCAAACAGCTCGGTTTTGCTTGGGACAGCCCATTTTTGCTGGCACCCGGTGAAGCAGCAGCGCAAGAGCGGCTAGCGGAATTTTGCTACCAAGCTGTTTTTAGCTACCAAGAGCAGCGCAATTTTCCGTTTACCGACGGCACCTCTAGCCTGAGTGCAGCGCTTAAGTTTGGGGCAATCGGCATTCGCACCGTGTGGGCAGCAACGGTTAGCGCTCTGGAGCAAACCCGCAGCGACGAGGCTCAAGAGGGCGTTCGCGTTTGGCGGCAAGAACTAGCATGGCGCGAGTTTTATCAGCATGTGATGTACAGTTTTCCAGAACTGGCAGACGGGCCGTATCGTCAACCGTTCAAAGATTTTCCTTGGATCAATAACCCCAACCAGTTTCAGGCGTGGTGCGACGGCAAAACAGGTTATCCCATTGTCGATGCCGCCATGCGTCAGCTCAACGAAATCGGCTGGATGCACAACCGCTGCCGGATGATTGTCGCCAGCTTCCTCACCAAAGACCTGATCATTGACTGGCGCTGGGGCGAGAACTATTTTATGCAGCGGCTGGTAGATGGTGACCTCTGTGCCAACAACGGCGGCTGGCAGTGGAGTGCGTCGAGTGGCATGGATCCCAAGCCCTTGCGAATTTTTAATCCTGCTAGCCAAGCGCAAAAATTTGACCCCGACGCCGAATACATTCGCGAGTGGCTGCCAGAACTGCGCAGTCTAGACACCGAACTGCTCGTCACCGGGCTAATTCCGGCAGGCGATCGCCGCGCCTGCAATTACCCAGCCCCCATCGTTGATCACAAAAAGCAACAGGCGCTGTTTAAACAACGCTACGCCGAGGTGAAAGCGCGCGCCAGCAATGCGTAAAGCAGACTCTCGTTCCCAGCCTCCTGGCTGGGAATGCTGGCTAGCGGCTCTGCCGCTTCATCACAGAGGAGGCAGAGCTTCCGAATCTACGTTCCCAAGCAGAGTCTAAGGAACGAGGCTGTTGCTCTAGCGATAAAGCGCCTGAACCCACTGCCATTCTTGCTTTAGCCCCTCAGCCAACGAGACTTGAGGCATGTAGTTGAGTAATCGTTTGGCTTTAGACACATCAGCGGCGGTGTGGCGGGCATCTCCAGCCGCGTTGCCAATGTGGTTGCGCCGAATGGGTTGGCCGACAATCTGCTCCATCGTGTCTAGCACTTCGGTTAAGACCACCCGGCTACCCCCGCCAATATTGAAGATTTCCCCGATCGCACTAGGTGCTTCGGCAGCGGCCAAATTGGCGGCTACGATGTCACTGACAAAGGTAAAATCGCGGGTTTGCTGCCCGTCACCATAAATCCGGATTGGCTGATCTTCTAGCACAGATTTGAAGAACATATGGAATGCCATATCGCTACGCTGGCGCGGGCCATAGACGGTGAAGTAGCGCAACACGCTGACGGGCACATCAAAATTGTGATGGTAGAGCAGGCAGAGCTGTTCGGCAGCCAGCTTAGTGATACCGTAGGGCGATACAGGATGGGGGCAAATGGTTTCAGACGTGGGCAGCATTTCGGCATTGCCATAGACCGAGGACGAGGAGGCAAACACGATCCGCTTCAGGACAGGAGCCGTCTTCGCCGCTTCTAGAATTAGCTGGGTGGCATTGATGTTGCGCTCGGTGTAGCCGCGAAAGCCGTCGCCCCAGCTGGCGCGCACGCCGGCCTGTGCGGCTTGATGGTAGATCACATCTACTTGGTCTAAAAGTGACGTCCAGTTGAGCGCTGCAATCGAGCCTTCGAGCAGCTGAAAGTTAGGGTGTTGTTCCAGATGGGCGATGTTTTTTCGCTTCAGAGCCGGGTCGTAGTAATCGTTAAATTCATCAATGCCAATGACGCGATCGCCCCGTTGCAGCAGCGCTTCTGTCAAATGAGACCCCACAAACCCAGCAGCCCCGGTCACAACACTTGTAGCCATTCGCAGTGAAACTCCCCAGTCACAAAAACTAGAAAATTGAGTGTTTGGACATCATGCGGCCAAAAACTCAACTTTGATCAAACAAGCTCTATCAGAGCCATTAACACAGGCTCTTTAGAGCAAGACCAGATTCTACACCCCTGCCCCGCCGCTGGGGAAGATGGCATGTGTCACAAACCGCGCCCCAGCAACGACTCAAACTCATCTTGCAAAGCCCTAAAGTCTGCCACTCGGGCAACCAACACATTTTCTGCGCCTGCGTCTCGTAACCGTTGATGCCAATGGCCGATCGGCTCAGCGTTATTGAGCCAAAAGCTAACCACGCTGTCTACAACTGCATCCAAATTCCATTGTCGCTCAGGCGGCACGGCCTTAACCGAGTCTAAAAAAGCATCTAGAGTGCAGCGGTAAGCGCCCAAATATTCTGCGCCCCGGCGGGGAAGGTGTGGGTCTATGGCCTGCTGATGGTTAAAAAAAGACAAAATCGGTGAAACGCCAACCAGTTCAAAGGTGTATTCCATGACTTGGCCTGAGATTGCTTACTGGGCGATCGCCTACAGGCTCGATTTTGTAGGCAGTGTAACGATTTGATTGAGCCAAGGTCTTTCTCCTTAAGCCCGAAATTCTAACCGCAACGGCTTGAAATGAATAGCCTTTTTGATGAATGTTTAAAGCGATCGCGGTTTAATCGCGATCGCCGCGTCTCACCCTTGCCGATTTCCCGCAGTTTTCTCGCAGTCGTTTGGTTAAAGATTACGTTAGAATTATTACGGCCTCTTTACACAACGTCCTCCCCCATTACCAGGATTTTTTGCTTAAGGGAGCCACTATTTCCCGCCCAAAAAATATCTCTCCCAACTGGAGCTTTTCTTATGACCTTGCCGATTCGCAATGTTGCCATCATTGCCCACGTTGACCATGGTAAAACCACCCTGGTTGATGCTTTGCTCAGACAATCCGGCACATTCCGCGAGGGGGAGGAAGTTCCAGATTGCGTGATGGATTCCAATACGCTAGAGCGGGAGCGAGGCATTACGATTCTGTCGAAGAATACTGCCGTTCATTACCAAGAAACCCTGATCAACATTGTCGATACCCCCGGACACGCCGACTTTGGCGGTGAGGTAGAGCGGGTGTTGGGCATGGTAGACGGCTGCATTTTGATTGTGGATGCCAATGAAGGCCCAATGCCACAAACGCGATTTGTGCTCAAAAAAGCCCTAGAAAAAGGTCTGCGGCCAATCGTTGTAGTCAACAAAATTGACCGCCCTCAGGCCGACCCTCACGGCTCGGTAGATAAGGTGCTGGACTTGTTTTTGGAACTGGGCGCAGACGATGACCAGTGCGATTTCCCTTACCTGTTTGCCTCCGGTCTAAGCGGCTATGCCAAAAACGATCTAAAGGACGAGGGCATCGACATGAAGCCCATGTTTGAAGCCATTTTGGCACATGTGCCTGCTCCCGTAGGTGACCCGACCAAGCCACTACAGCTACAGGTCACTACCCTAGATTATTCCGAATACTTAGGCCGGATCGTGATTGGCCGGATTCACAACGGCACCATTCGCGCTGGACAGCAAGCTGTGCTGATTACCGAAAGTGGGGCGATTGTTAAGTCCAAAATCAGTAAGCTGCTTGGGTTTGATGGGCTAAAGCGGGTGGAGATGGAATCGGCAACGGCAGGTCATATTGTGGCCGTGGCTGGGTTTGCCGATGCCTACATTGGCGAAACCATTACCGATCCCGACAATCCTCAAGCGTTGCCGCTGATTAAGGTAGACGAACCCACTTTGCAGATGACCTTCTGGGTCAACGATTCACCCTTTGCTGGTCAAGAAGGCAAACTGGTTACCTCGCGGCAGGTGCGCGATCGCCTGTTCCGTGAACTAGAAACCAACGTGGCCTTGCGAGTGGAGGAAACCGACTCGCCCGACAAATTTGCCGTCTGTGGGCGGGGCGAACTGCACCTCGGGATCTTAATCGAAACCATGCGGCGGGAAGGCTACGAGTTCCAGGTTTCGCAGCCACAGGTCATTTACCGTGAAGTCAACGGCCAGCCCTGCGAACCGTTTGAGCTATTGGTATTAGACGTTCCTGAAGAAGCGGTCGGCGGCTGCATTGAGCGGCTAGGCCAGCGGCGAGGCGAAATGCAAGACATGCGCGTTGGCGGGCGCACCCAGCTCGAATTCATCATCCCTGCTCGCGGCCTGATTGGATTCCGAGGCGAATTTATGCGCCTTACCCGTGGCGATGGCATCATGAACCACAGCTTCTTAGATTACCGTCAGCTATCAGGCGATGTGGAAGCTCGTCGCAATGGCGTGCTGATCTCCTTTGACGAAGGCGTGTCTACCGTCTATGCCATGAGAAACGCTGAAGATCGGGGCGTGTTCTTCATTACTCCCGGCACAAAAGTTTACAAGGGCATGATTGTCGGCGAACATAACCGCCAGCAAGATCTAGAGCTAAACGTTTGCAAAACCAAGCAGCTCACTAACCACCGAGCGGCTGGCGGCGACGAACTTGTGCAGCTGCAAGCCCCAATCGACATGAGCCTAGAGCGAGCGCTAGAGTATATCGGTTCAGACGAATTGCTGGAAGTTACCCCAGCCTCTATTCGCCTGCGTAAGATGTCGAAGAAGCTGGCAAAACGCTAGAGCGATCGCCTGGGATGTGGACATGGCAGTGCCATGTCCCTACGGGGATAGCCCGTGGGATGTGGCGATCGCGTGTAATGTGGACATGGCAGTGCCATGTCCCTACGGGTGCAGGCCGTGGAATGTGGCGATCGCGTGGGATGTGGACATGGCAGTGCCATGTCCCTACGGGT
>CASBQJ010000124.1 GCA_949127705.1 Synechococcales cyanobacterium PMM_0085 | reverse complement strand
CTGGCGCTGGCGGGTGTGATGCTGGACGTCATCGATCCGCAGTTAAGCGATCCGATGATTTATGCCAGTGTATGCAGTTCTCTGCAATCTGCTGGGGTAGCAGACGCCGTGACCCTGATTGTCGATCACAGCCCTGAGGCTGTAGAGGCGATCGCCACTCAGCAACAGCGCCAGTGGTCGCTAATTTTTATTGATGGTGACGCCGAAGCCCCAGGGCCGCTGCAAAATGCGATCGCCTGTGACCAAGTAGCAGAAGCCGACGCCATGATTTTGCTGCACGATTTGGCCTCCCCTGATGTAGCCGCCGGGTTGGACTACTTGAGGCAGCAGGGCTGGAACACCATGGTGTACCAAACCATGCAAATTATGGGCGTGGCTTGGCGCGGTGCCGTTGAACCGGTGGCTCACCAACCCGACCCCCGCGTCCACTGGATTTTGCCGCCCCATCTGCAAGACTATCCCGTCAGTGGCAGCTCGCCTCAGCTGCCCCCGCCCCCAGCCACTCCCTACTTAGACCCTAGCCCCATTCAGCCGCAGGCAGCCGTAGAGGAATTGACGCGATCGCCAGCCAAACCCGCTGTGCCAGAGATTCCAACCGCTCAGCGCCCCTGGCACAGCGGGCTACCCTACGAAACGCTGAAGTCGATTCATTTGGCCTCGCGCGACTACAGCCACCGGGGCGTGCCAATGAGCAAAGATCCGTTTGACATTGCCCTCTACCCCCTACTCCTGTGGAATCTGCAACCCCGTACCATTATCGAAATTGGCTCCAAAGCAGGCGGCAGCGCCCTGTGGCTGGCCGATTTGTTGACCACCCATGGCATTGACGGCCATGTTTACTCGATTGACAGTGTGCCCGTCACCGATGTTTCACATCCACGCGTCACTTTTTTGGCGGGCAACGGACAGGCGCTCGGCGACACCCTGACTCCACAATTTTTAGCTCGTCTGCCGCGCCCGTGGCTGGTGATTAACGATGCTGACCACGCCTACGAAACCACTCACCAGATGCTGGAGTTTTTTCATCCTTACTTGCGGATAGATGAGTACATAGTCGTGGAAGGCGGCATTATTTCCGATTACACCCGAGACTTGGGCTACAACAGCAGCCCGCATCGTGCTCTCAAAGAATTTTTGGCTAGCCATGCCAACGACTACTTGATTGATGCCACCTATTGCGACTTCTTTGGCTACAACCTGACTTGGAACACCAACGGCTATTTGAAGAAGCTAGTTGATCCGACAGACGCGATCGCCGACATGACCGATCCAGCCCTAACGGCTCCTGACGCAGAATCTGAACCAGAATCTGAACGAGTATCTGAACCCATATTGGCTCAGGCACAGGGAGACACGCCGCCCACACCCGCCATCACACCCGCCATCACACCCGCCATCACTAGGGCTGCCAAAATTATTGTAGACGGCATCTTTTTCCAATTTGGTTCACAGACAGGCATTAGTCGGCTGTGGAAATCGCTGCTGATCGAATGGGCCAAAAATGGGTTTGCCAAACATATTTTGGTGTTGGATCGAAATGGCAGCGCTCCCAAAATTTTTGGCGTGCGCTATTGCTTGGTGCCGCCGTTTAACTACAGTGCGATCGCCGCTGATCGGGCGCTGGTACAGCAAATTTGTGATGAAGAAGCAGCCGATTTATTTGTCTCTACCTATTACACAACGCCCCTGGTAACGCCCTCGGTGTTTATGGCCTATGACATGATTCCAGAAATGACGGGGGCTGATTTAGACAGCAGCCCCATGTGGCGGCACAAACACGACGCCATTAGCTGGGCGTCGGCTTACTTGGCCATTTCAGACTCAAGTCGTCGCGATTTGATTCAGGTTTTTCCCGCAATATCGCCCGAGTCGGTTACGGTGGCATACTGTGGCTTAGATCCAGACTTTCAGCCTGCCAGTTCTGAGCAAATCGAGCAGTTTCGGACAAACTATGGCATCCAACATCAGTATTTCTTGGTGGTAGGAAACCGTCAGGGCTACAAAAATGTGCTCCACTTCTTCAAATCGTTTAACCAACTACCCAACCGACAAGAGTATGCCATCGTTTCGGTGTACTTTGATACTACTCTTGAACCAGAACTGGCTGCCTACGCAGCAGATGCCAACCTCCATCTGCTGCCGCTGAATGACGCGGAGTTGAAGGTGGCCTATTCGGGTGCGATCGCCTTGGTCTATCCGTCGAAATACGAAGGGTTTGGGCTACCTGTGCTAGAGGCGATGGCCTGCGGCTGCCCAGTGATCGCCTGTAACACATCGTCGATTCCCGAAGTGGGAGGTGAGGCGGTGCTCTATATAGAGCCAGATGATGTGGACGGCTTAACGGTGGCATTGCAGACTGTGCAAGACCGGGCGGTGCGCGATCGCCTGATTGCGGCTGGGCTAATTCAATCGCGGCAGTTTTCCTGGCAGCAGATGGCAAATACGGTGAGCGACGCCTTGATGCAGGTGGTGCGATCGCCCCTCCCGGTATCCCCAGATGTAGACCTTCTCAGTCGCCTGATGCCCTGCGTTAGCGCCTACCAACAAACCCCGACTGCCGCGACGCTAACCGATTTGCGTCAGGCTCGCCAACAGTTGGCCGAGCGATGGCTGACCCTCGAACCCGATGCGCTGCAATCTAGCTATCGTGGGGCGTTGGGGCAAGCTCAGCAGATGCTGCTAGAGAGCGACTTGAAAGATCAGCCGCTGAGTGAGGCTGAGCAAGCGGCGATCGCCACTATCTTGGCTACCCTCCAGGCGGGCGTTACCGCAGCAGACCAGATGGCAGCAGACCAGATGGCAGCGGGACAGGCAAAAGCAGGACAGATGGCTGAATTGGCGATCGCGTCCTCGCTAGCTCCGCTCCTAGCTGCCATGCTCTACGTCTATCCTTACCAATTGCCTGCTCTGTTCCCGCTGCTGCTATTGCCCAAGTGGTTGCGACCTGACCATCTCAGCTTTTTGCTCACCAATCCTGGCCTGTTTTGGCAAGCGGGCGATTTAGATCGGCACGCCAATTATGTGGCCACATGGACGGCCTATGTCCATCAACGGGTGACTAGCCAACCGGGCGATCGGTTTTGGCAAACGGTCGCAAAACAGGTTGCCCAGCAGTCTAACTATGGGCCACTGTACTTTGTTGATCGGGAATTAAAAACCCTGTATCAGCAGCGGGCAGAAATTTTAAGTGCAACATTGGCCGACCTGGAGCAACCGCTAGAGTTCGAATTTCCTATTAACAGTGGCGATCGCCCCAAGCTGCGACTGGGTATCCTGGCGCAGCACTTTGCCACCCAAACCGAAACCTTCGCCACGCTGCCCGTGTTTCAGCACCTCGATCGGCAGCAGTTTGAAGTCATTTTGCTGACCATCACCCCGATTGAGCATCGGCTGGCGCGCTACTGTGCCGAGTCTGCCGATGCTGTGATGGAGCTGCCGTCGAGTCTCCCCGACCAAGTTCAGATGATCCGCCGTGCCGATTTAGATATTCTGTTTATTGCGACTAATGTGACGGCGATCGCCGACTCTATTGCCCAGCTTGCTGTCTATCGGCTAGCGCGGGTGCAGATCACAGGCATGAACTCCCCTGTCTCAACCGGGATGCCTCAGATCGACTACTATCTCTCCAGCCGCCTTACCAATCCAGACTGGAACGTGCAGCGTCACTACAGCGAAACCTTGGTGCAGCTCTCTGGCGCTGCCCAGTGTTTTGACTTTGCCACCGAAGCCAACCTGCTGCCCACCGCCACTGTTAGCCGCGAGAGTTTGGGCATTGCCGTCGATGCCGTAGTGTTCGTATCGGGGGCAAACTGCTTCAAAATTACCCCTGAGTTAGACATCGCCTGGGCAGAAATTATTGCCCATGTGCCCAATGCCGTGCTGCTGCTGTATCCCTTCAACCCCAACTGGACGAATCACTATCCGGAGGCCGCATTCCGTCAACGGCTGACCGCTCATTTTGCCGCCCAAGGGCTGACCTCCGATCGCCTCATCTTGCTAGACGCGGCCCCAAATCGAGCTGATGTGATTGAACGGCTGAAGCTGGCCGATGTCTACCTAGACTCGTATCCCTTCTCGGGAATGACGTCGCTG
>CASBQJ010000123.1 GCA_949127705.1 Synechococcales cyanobacterium PMM_0085 | reverse complement strand
GTTTGGATGTTACCGTTGCGGCTCAGATTTTGCGCGAACTGACGCGGCTGTGCCAAGACCGGGATATGGGGCTGCTGCTGCTCTCGCACGACCTAACGCTGGTGGGCGAATATTGCGATCGCATTGCGGTGATGTACGATAGCAAGCTGGTGGAACTGGGCAACACTCAGGCTGTACTCCGTAACCCGCAGCACGACTACACGCGATCGCTATTGCGGGCGGCGCTGCATGTGCAAGCCGAGCAGCCATTGGAAGCGTTGCAGGCCGTGGGGCAAACTGACCTGCTGTTAGCACCCTCAGAGCCGCTACCCGCTACGCCTCTACTCAGACTCGACAATCTCCAGAAGCACTACACGCTAGAGCAAAACATGATCGCCCGCTTGCTGTCGCGCCAGCCAAGTAGCGTGATCAAAGCGGTAGATGGAGTCAGTTTAGATCTATATCCGGGCGAAATTTTAGGACTGGTGGGAGAGTCGGGCTGTGGCAAAAGTACGCTATCGCGCACAATTTTGCGGCTGATTCAGCCTACGGGCGGGCGAATCGAGTTTTTGGGGCAAGATATGACAGCGCTGTCGCCCGAGGCGATGCGGCAGCAGCGGCGACAGATGCAGATGATCTTTCAAGACCCTCATGCCTGCCTCAATCCGCTGATGACGGTCGGGCAAAGCATTGCCGATCCGCTGTTGATTCACGGGTTGGCTAGCCTAGGGGCAGCGAAAGCCCGAGTCGAAGCGATGCTAGAGCGGGTTGGGTTGACCCCGGTCGAACATTACTATCACTGCTATCCCGGTGACCTGTCGGGGGGGCAGCAGCAGCGAGTGGCGATCGCCCGCGCCTTAATTGCCCGTCCCAAGCTGCTGATTTGCGATGAACCTGTCAGTATGCTGGATGCCAGTGTGCAGGCGCAGGTATTGGAGTTGATGTTAGAGCTGAAGCGCGAGTTTGATCTAACCTACCTGTTTATTACCCACGACCTTTGGCTAGCTAGGTTTTTGTGCGATCGCATTGCGGTGATGAGCGCTGGGAAAATTGTCGAACTCGGCCCCACGGCACAGCTGTTTGCCCATCCCCAGCATCCCTATACCCAAACCCTGCTTCAGGCTGCACCGCTCCTGACCCGCCCATAGAGACGCGATGAATCGCGTCTCTACGAGAAATTGGGTAGAGGCGCGATTCATCTCGTCTCGACGGGTTAACGAGCCTCGGTGCCCTGGTTTGGACCACCTTCAACCCGAGGGTTATCGCTACCTGGGGCGTCTGCGGCGGCTCCAGGTTTTACCGCTTGAGCGGTGCCTTGCCCGGTTCGGCGCAGGCTTGGGTCCAGGGGCGTTTGTTTGCCACCCGATGCCGTTGGAGTTGTTTGCTTGGACTTAGCAGTCGGGGGTGCAACTTCCACTAACTCTGCCAGTGAAAAGTTATTGGTATTGACTCCGGCATAGTTAACTTTGTTAAACCGGACAACCGCAGGATACCGGATGCCACTTTGATCAACAGTCGCAACCGTTCCTACCTCTTGGTACCAGTAAGATTCTTTGCGAAGAATCCGAACCGTAGAACCACGCTGAACCATGGGTATTATTCCTCTGGGTGTAAGCTGAAATTGAGTTAATAAGCTAATTACAGGACAGGTCTAAATGGGTTATGAAACCGTAAGTTTAGATGCCTTCGGCCTAACTTTGAGACAAACCGGATGCTTACCCCAAAAAATATTCCACAACTCAAATAGGATGTCTATGTAAGCTTATACAAGAAATAATCTAAACATTGGGGCGCAGACATCCTCTCTTAGGAAGATGTTTCAGATCAACTATACCTGCTAGAGCGGTTTAATTTTACTTAAATCACAGCGGATAATCAAAAGTTTTAAAGAGGTACCCGACAGCTGTGATGAGCGAATCAGATACTGCTTGGGATCCGCTAGTCAGATCCGCTAGTCAGACGCTGCTTCGGTCAATTGCAGACGCATCACAATCAGCGTCATATCGTCTTCTGCTTGGCGCTCTGCCCCAATAAATTGCTGCACGCAATTGAATAAATAATCTAAAATTTCTTGAGGTGAGCGGTAGTGACTGCAAGCCCATTGAAAATCTTTGCTGAGGTTGTCCTCGTCGTAGCGATCGCCATTTGGGTTTGCAGCATCTGTAAACCCATCGGTAAAGTAGATCAGCGTATCGCCAGGATTCAACTGCACCTGCGCATTGTAGTATGGCGTGTCTACATCTAGGCCAATCAGCATCCCTAGAGTGTCTAAGCGCTCTAGCGTCTGACTGGCCGCCTTCCACAGTAGAGGGGGATTGTGGGCGGCGTTGCTGTAGTCAAGCAGGCGGGTTTGGGCATCATATTCGGAATAAAACAGCGTCACAAACCGATTAGAGTTTTCCAAGTCGGCATACATCACATGGTTGAGGTGCTGCAAAATCCGAGCTGGCGAGTGACCATTGAGCACCTCCGCCCGCAGCATTCCTCGCAGCATGGTCATAATTAACCCGGCGGGGACACCCTTGCCCATGACATCGCCGATGGTTACACTCCACCGCTCAGACTCGTTTAGCTCCTGCTTGGGACGCGCCTGGTCATAATGGGCTGGAATAAAGTCGTAGTAGTCACCGCCGACTCGGTTAGCCGTTTGGCAGCGTGCGGCCAGTTCGATGCCCTCAATCTTGGGACACTGCCGTGGCAACAGCTGATATTGAATTTCGGCACCGATTTCTAATTCCCGATCTAGCCGCTCCTTTTTCCGCAGTTCAACGGTCAGTTCATCGGTGGCGATCGCCACTGCCGTTTGATCTGCCACTAGCCGTACCAGTTTCTGACGGGTTTCAGTCCACTCATAGTTTGGCTCCCGGCTAAATACATAAAGCCGACCCCGTTCCACGGTTTTGGCCAAAATTGCCGTCCCAAAAAACTGAATATCTGCCCCCAGAAATCGACTGACTTGCTGGTCTAAGGCGGCTGTTAAGTTCGTCAAAGGCACAACCTTCCCGCCCGAACTGTTCGTCCCCACTAGTCGATTGGTCGCGGTTTCTAAGGCTTTACGAATGCTCTGGCTTTGCCGACTGTCTTGGCAGTGAATCCGCTCCAGCCGCATTTGACCGTTGGGTTTAAATAGAATCAGAGCCCCGCCATCTGCATCTGTGACGCGACTGGCGATCAGCGGTGTTAGCTCCAAAAACTGATTGAGATTGGTGAAGCTGCGCAGGGCAAACCCCAACGAACTGAGTAAATCTTGGACTTTACTATGCTCCCGGTGCAGCCGTGACACCAGTTCCTTGAGGGCAAACACCGGGGTCATGTCTGGCGAGGGGGCAGTGCCAGACATGTCAGGAGCGGGTGAAGGCTGTCGTGGAATGGGGACGGTGGTCATCGGGCAAACAGTAGGTACCGGAAGTAACTGGAAGTAACTAATTGTGAAAAGCCGCCAGTGACATTGAATCAGTCACGTTATGAATCAATCACTTTACATTAGCTTTACATTAGACAGTTAACACCAACACATATTGGGGTAAATTCTAACGAATGGTGAGGCGATCGCAATAAAACTTCTCAATCTCTCCATGTGGCTCTAGCATAGCTCAGTAGTTTCACTAATAGAACTAAGGTGAACCGAATCGCAGCAAATGAGGTTAAGTCTCTTAACCCACTTTAGCCTCGCGTTGGTTCCACTTAGCTCTGGGTTGGCTCCACCGCTGACATTGGAAATCAGCTTCTGGGGCTGGCACTCGATACTTCTTTTAAGTAGTCCTCCTTTACGCTCTCTAGGAGAACAGTGAAAATACGCAAAAAAAAGTGGCTCTGATTAAAAGATCAGGGTTTCTACGGACGCTCTCTCGGGGGCATATCCGGCACTTTCTCGCTCTTATATAGAGTAGGGAAGATGCAGTTTTATTTATAAAGAAAGCATCAGTGCAAGATTCTGCTAGGTGCTGCTGGCTTCTGTCGGGTTAAAGGGTAGTGAACGAGAGGGTTGGGCGATCGCTTCAGGGGTTTCAGTCAGGGCATTTTTCCAATAGCGTTGATTTCAGGGTTGATGGGGGTCGCTCAAGGCGATCGCATCATGTCTTGCTTGCCGCAGTCGTTCGACCAGGTTGCGCAGCAGATTTTCATCAACGGTGAAGAGTTGATCGAGAGTGGTGTACCATCATGGGATACGAGGGCGAACGATTAGCCATAGGAGTGTTTCATGCTGTTCGGTTTAGGCTGGCCCGAAGTCACTATTATTGCGATTGTGGCGATTCTCATTTTTGGCCCCAAAAAGATTCCTGAGCTAGGGGGTGCTTTGGGCAAATCGCTGCGTGGATTTAAAGAAGGGATGGCAGAGGCAGACGATGAGGCCACCGATCACGATTCAGAACGTGATGGGTAGGTAGTGCCGTCAAAATGTTGATCCAATACGGCAAAGCGGCAGTACCAGATCGGTGCTGCCGCTTTATATTGGGCTGTTTCTATAGCTTTTCTCACGTCGGTGCAGTACAGGCAAGGGGCTTAAGCCCCTTGTTTTAGAGCCTGTGATGTACTTCATTAATCTGAAAACTGCCATAAAGCATCAGAGTTACAGCAAGCCGCGAGAGTTGACGTATTCTTCCAAACTCGTTTCGGTGGGTTGCGATGGGGGTGTCTCTGCGGCAGGTTCAGCGGTGGGTTTGGGTGCGGTGGCCGCAGGGGTGGTTGTTTGGAGGGCGATCGCCTCTTGCAACGGACGCCGAGCATCGATTAGCGCGATCGCTCGGGTCACGGTTTCGGGTAAAATCACCACCAGCGAGTCTTTTGGCGCTCGGTCTAAGGCCGTATTCACCGCTTCGGTTTCATTCAAGCACACCTCATAATTCAAATTAGGCTGAATTTGGCGGATGCCCTCAACAATTAGCTCAGCGGCATTGCCTCTGGGGCGGCCTCTGGTGTCGTCATCTTCTTTTACATAAATCCGGTCAAAGATGGCGGCAGAGAGCCTGCCTAATGTGATGAAGTCCTCATCGCGGCGATCGCCAGGCCCGCCCACAACGCCGATCCGTTCGCCCTGCCAGTTGCGCACAAACCCGCCCAGCGCCTCATAGCTATGGGGATTGTGGGCATAATCTACCAGCGCATGGAACTCACCTAGATTAAACAGGTTCATCCGCCCAGGAGTTTGGTTGGCCGAGGCTTGGAAGGTGGCCAGTCCGGCTCGAATTTCTTCAATCGGCACCCCTTGAGCAAAGGCAGCTAGGCAAGCGGCTAGGGCGTTGGCAATCATGAACGGGGCGCGTCCACCCATCGTCAGCGGCACATTCACGGCCTGCTCAATCCGCAGCGTCCAATCGCCCTTCAAAATCGAAATGTAGCCACTTTCGTAGACGGCGGCTAGCCCACCCTGTTGGGTATGGGTTTTCACGATCTCGTTCTCTGGGTTCATTGAGAAGTAGGCAATTTGCGCCTTGACTCGCCGCGCCATTGCCGATACGAGTGGGTCATCTGCATTCAGCACTGCATAGCCATTAGGGCTAGCCGTTTCGACGACGACACTCTTCAGGTGCGCCAGGTCTTCTACGGTGTCGATATCGCCAATCCCGAGGTGGTCAGCGGCGACGTTCAATACCACGCCCACGTCGCAGTGGCTAAAGCCCAATCCTGAGCGCAGCAGCCCTCCGCGTGCCGTTTCCAGGACGGCCACTTCAACGGTGGGATCTTGCAAAATTACCTGGGCGCTCTGAGGACCTGTGGTGTCGCCCTTTTCGACCATGTAGTCGCCAATATAAATGCCGTCAGTGGTGGTGTAGCCCACAACCTGCCCTGTTTGCTTAAAAATATGGGCAATCAGGCGGTTGGTCGTCGTTTTGCCATTGGTTCCCGTGACTGCAATCAGCGGTACCCGACTGGGACTGCCCGACGGGAACAGCATGTCGATAATGGCCTCACCCACATTCCGGGCTGTGCCTTCGCTGGGCGAGAAGTGCATCCGTAGACCGGGAGCCGCATTCACTTCCACAATGACGGCATCGACCTCACGCATGGGCTTGGAGATATCGAGGGTAACCATGTCAATGCCGGCAATATCTAACCCGATGATACGGGCAACCCGCTCAGCGATCCAGACATTTTCGGGGTGAATGTCGTCAGTGCGATCGATCGCTATCCCGCCTGTACTCAGGTTTGCAGTGGCTTTGAGATAACACACTTGACCCGGCGGCAAAATGCTATCGATGCTGTAGCCCTGCTGCTCTAGCAGTTGAAATGCAGAGCGATCAAGCTCAATTTGGGTTAGCACGTTCTCGTGCCCAGCCCCTCGACGGGGGTCGCGATTGGTGATTTCAACGAGTTCGGCCACGGTAGATTTGCCATCGCCAATCACGTTGGCAGGCACGCGCTCTGCTACAGCCGCCAGCTTGCCGCCCACTAGCAAAATCCGGTGGTCGCGCCCCACATAAAACCGCTCTACAATCACCGATTTAGACTTGGATTCGTCTTGTGCCGTTTCGTAGGCTTCTTCTGCCACGGCCAGCGAGTTGATGTTGATGGTGATGCCGCGCCCGTGGTTGCCGTCCAAGGGCTTAATCACAATCGGGAAGCCCCCGACATCGGCGATCGCCTGCTCCAGTTCATCTAGGTAATAAATCACGGTGCCAAGCGGCACCGGCACACCCAGATCGCCCAGCAGGCACTTGGTACCCTCCTTATCGCTAGCCAGCTCTACCCCCAAAATCCCGGTGCCGCTGCTGAGGCTGGCCTGAATCCGCTTTTGGTGCACGCCATAGCCCAACTGAATTAGGGAGCGAGTGCTCAACGGGAACCAGGGTACGCCCCGCGCTTCGGCAGCTTGCACAATATGTTCGGTGCTGGGACCTAAGGCAGCTTCGAGCGCCAGCTCGTGCAAGTCGGCTAAATCTTTCTTGAGTTCTTCTGCCGAATAATGCCCGGTATCGGCAAGGCTCTGACAGATCCGCACAGCCGCCCGCGCCGCATAGCGCCCTGCCTGTTCGTTGTCATATTCAATCACTACCTGGTAGACACCGGGAGTAGACGTTTCGCGGGTGCGGCCAAACCCAACGGATATGCCCGCTAGGGTTTGCAGTTCGAGTGCTACATGCTCGGCAATGTGACCCATCATGGTGCCTTCATGCACGCGACTGAGAAAACCACCCCGGCAACCGGGCGAGCAAAAATGTTCTACCAGGCTAGGCAGCAGCTCGACTAACCCCTCATAAAACCCTGGAATCTGGTCAGAGGGCTTTTCTGCCAACTCCTCTAAATCTAACCGAATGATCACCAACTTTGGATATCGAATACTCCAAAAGTTTGGACCTCGCAGGGTTTGAGTTTTAAGGATCTTCATAACGGTAGAAATTCCACGTTAGGGTGCGGCGGCAGGAGAAGCACAGTAATCTAGTGTCGAGCTTGATAATCACCATAAACTGTTTGCCAGGAACAGTTTGGGAATTGTTTTTGCCTTTCGACGAAGAAAAGTTGAATTAGTTTATTTTTAACTATTTACCACATAGATTGGCTGAGCCGTGCTTTAAAGCTAAACGGAAACCTTGGGTTTGGGCAGGTAAACCCAAGGTTTAAATTATGGAGTTTAGAGTTTTTGGATAGAATCAATGCCAATCTAAATACCAATCTAAAGAAAAGTGCAGTGAGTATTTCTGTGCCAAAACAATTGCCGACCGGACGATCGCAGCCACAGTTTCCTAGGCATATTTTCTAGGCATATTTTTCAACGCGCCTTCGGCAAGATAGCTCGCTTGTAGAAATCAAAGCGATCGCCGGGACTCAAAATATGCACGCGCAGATTGTGAATGCTGAGTGGATCGGTATTTTCCACGTCGGGCTGGTTCGTATACGAGATTTGACTGGGATCAATCACCGTAATGGTGCCCTTGCCAATCACCTGAAACGACCCATTTGCCGCAAACATGGCGCAGGTATCTTCATCAATTCCAAGCCCTAGTTTGTCAGGATAGGCGGCGATCGCACTCATCAGTCGCGCCATCCGGTTACGGTTGTGAAAATGCTGATCCACAATGACCTCAGGAATAATATTCAAACCTGCCGTTAGATCGACCAGCGATCGGTTGGGCGATTCGCCACTGCCGCCGCCCGCAATCATATGCTGACCCATGACTGCCGCCCCGGCACTGGTGCCTGCCAGCGTAATTTCCCCTAACTGTGCCCGAATCCGCACTTTTTCCATTACAGGTGTATCGGCCAGCAGCGCATACAGCCGCAGCTGGTCGCCCCCCGTCATAAACACACCCGTACAGGTTTCTAGAAAGGCTTGCCACTGAATGTTTTGCCCTTGCTCTCGATCCTCAATATTGAGAATCTCGATGGTTTTGGCTCCCATTTCGCCAAAAATTTCGTGGTAGCGAGCCCCAATGACGACTGGTTCACGCGAAGCACAGGGGATAATGGCGATCTGGGCATCTGCGGCTCCAGAGCGATTGTAGAAAGTTTGCAGAATTTCGCGTCCGTGAATTTTATCTTCGGCTCCGCCGATGACCATAACAGCGGTTTCAGTAGACTGGGGCATCCGTTGAGGAAGGAGTTGAGGGTTTGATTGCAACATCATAGGGCTCCGG
>CASBQJ010000122.1 GCA_949127705.1 Synechococcales cyanobacterium PMM_0085 | reverse complement strand
CAGTGCTCTGAATGTTAACGTGAAGAAATTCAAATAAGCGCGGGTAAACGGCGGGAGTAACTATGACTCTCTTCTGGTAGCCAAATGCCTCGTCATCTAATTAGTGACGCGCATGAGGGGTCAGATGCAGAAACCGCCTAGTGGTGACCCTGGAAACGTTCGGAGCCTTCGCTCTGGACGGCAAATTCTGTGTGAAGCCGTAGCCCGGCAAAGTTCTCGTGATCGATCTGTTACTCCAGCAGTGGCAGACGACACGCAACATCTAACTGCTGGCGTTCATGCGCTCACTACTACAACGCTTACCCATCGATCCGATGAAAGTTCTTCGGAACAAAAAGGATCGGGTAAAGGCGCCTCTGCTAGACAGGGGAGACCAGGCCTATGGACAGACGAAGAGATTGTTGAGCTTCGGAGACTCGTTAGTAGCAATACTAACGCTCGAGGACTTGTTTCTTGGGTAGAAGTCGAAAGAGCTTGGCATGATCTGAATCTAAATGAAAGATCCAAGGCAAGCCTAAGTGCAAAGTGGCGTGACATTAAGAACAGTGCACCCACTCCAGAGATTCCTGAAGATCAGAAGGAATCCCAAAGCGCTGAAGCTCCATCAATCCACCGTGGCTCATCTGACACTGCTACCATTACTGAT
Source organism: Synechococcales cyanobacterium PMM_0085 (assembly GCA_949127705.1). Classification (GTDB taxonomy): domain Bacteria; phylum Cyanobacteriota; class Cyanobacteriia; order Elainellales; family Elainellaceae; genus CASBQJ01. The sequence goes on along the minus strand of CASBQJ010000122.1, from coordinate 3,604 downwards.
GCTCCAGTAGTGGACAGTTGCCCTGTGGAAAATAACGATTTCAAGCAGTCGTCGACAACTGTCGTTATGGCGACTGAAATCACTGCAGTAGAGGACATCCAGCGTGTCTTTTACAACAAACTAGAAATGTCGAAAAAGATTGGTTGCAAACCGAATCGAAAAGCGCCTCGTAGAGTTTCGGGGAGATTGGTTCAACCGATCATCAATGAAGTCGAAAGGTTGATAAAAGCTGAGATAGATATGGAGAACCGAGGGAGACCATCGTGGGAGAAATTGTCCGTCGTCATTTATGCCGGCGCGATGACAGTATCTGAGGTGGTCAACCGAAAGTTCAAAGAAAAGATCAATAGAGCCAAAGAATGGTTTCAGAACTCTCAGCGAGAAGTGAAATCTCTGTGTGTCACCATCGGTAAAGCCACAGCTGAATTGTCGAGACAGAAGAAGTGCCGCAATAGTGAAGCAACTCCTCAGCAAGCCACAAACATCCGAATGCTGAAGAAAAGATATAATGTAGAGACTTTTGCTGAAATAACATCTCTCGTAGAACGGTTGACAATCAGGCTTCAACTACTACGATCGCGTATAGCATTGAGGAAGGCGGATGAAGAGCGCGCACGCGTTCGGAAACTACCGACCAAGATGATATTGCGAGGCATTGGTCAAAATACTTCTGATAAAGCACCGAACGTACATCAGGTTCGAGATTATTGGAAGGATATTGTTGGCATGGAGAAATCGTTCAATTCAGAAGATAAAGATTTGGTTACCTGGGCAGAGACACTTGCCAGGTCTCCGGAGAGGAGCAACCTTAAAAAGTGCTTCTCCCCGGAGCTCTGGCGGGAGGTCTTACGAAAGGCGAAACCATGGAAGGCACATGGCCCAGATGGGATCCAATCGTTCTGGTGGAAGGCTTTTCCAACAGCCGCCCAAGCGTTATATAAACTGGCGCTTCACCACCTGACGACGGGGAAAGTGTTGCCAAAGGGATGGCTTACCGTTGGGCGTATCGTACTAATACACAAATCAGGATCACACGATGATCCATCCAACTATAGGCCTATAGCATGTCTCAATACATGCTATAAGCTACTAACGAGCTTTGTTTCATTATATCTACAAAAATTTATCAAAGAGCGAAGTATCCTGCCTGAGGAACAAATAGCACTGCGGAAAGGAGTATGGGGTTGCACTCATGCCTTGATACTCGATCAGACCATGATAGCCGATGCGCTCAATCAGCAGCAGCGTCCGATCAGCGTGGCTTGGATCGACTATTCAAAAGCATTTGATAGCTTACCACATAGCTACATCAAATGGATTATTTCTGCTCTGCAAGTTCCGAAGCCGTTAGAGAAATTTATCAAAAGTTTAATGAATAGTTGGCAAGTGCGGTACGAAGCGAGAGACCCCAAAGGAAAGATACTCCGAAGTAACTATCTTCAGGTCAAATCGGGAGTACTACAAGGGGACAGCTTTAGTCCTCTATTATTCTGTCTTGCCATGGCTCCCATCAGTCATGCAATCAATAAAATGAAATGTGGTTACAAGACAGCCTTTGGGAGGGTAAAGAACATGCAGATCGAGTTGTCACATCTCTTTTACATGGATGATCTGAAACTATATGGAAACTCGGCTGAAAACCTGACTAAGATGGTCAAGAAAGTCGAATCAATCTCGACAGCCATCAATATGAAAATGAACACTAAGAAATGCGCGGTGGCCAACTTCATACCGAAGCGTCTGAGAGAGGAGGGAGAGGTAGAGCCCGCCACGAGTGAAAGTTGCCTTGGCTTCCCATCACTCGATGAAGGAGGACTTTACAAGTACCTAGGAATCGAACAGGTGCTAGGGATGAAGGAATCGGAAGCCTGGGATCGGGTTGAAGAGAAGTGCTGTAAAACCGTCACGCAGATATGGAGTTCCGATCTGACTTTCCGACAGAAAGTCAACTCCTTCAATTCAACAGTCATCCCTGCTTTGAGCTATATTATCGGTAATACGATAAGAGGCAGTGGAAAGTATCAAAGTGTTCTTGAACGCGGTGAGAAATTGGATAAAAAGTTCCGTAAGATCCTTGTGGAACTTAAAGTTCGATACAAAGCCAGTTGTGTAGACCGACTCTACCTCTCAACTGAGCTAGGGGGTTATGGATTGAAGTCGGTGCGAGATTCCTTAATGGAAGCGACCATATACTCCTGGGCGTACCTCTACACCAAAGCAGATCTGAGGAACTCGCTCAGTCTCTTTGTTTCAATGGCAGGCAGGGGGAAGCGAAGTGTGATTAGCGATGCTGCGAGTATACTGAAAACGCACGAAATCACTGCCGAGCTGGAACCACTTCATTCTACCGTCATCCTGGATGGAGTTAGGCATACAGAAGCCAAACCATTGGCGCGGCAAGTGGTGGGTTTGATACGCCTAGCTACTAACAACAGCAGGCAAAATGCGTGGAGAGCTAAAGTATTAGCGGGACGAGCATTACGGTCGAGCATCGACTTGACGGTTTCTTTTGCTTGGTTAAAAGCAGGGAAACTCTCTTCTATAGCGGTGCGAAACGTAATTGCTGCACAGGAGGGTTGTCTCATCACTAGAACTCATCCTATGTGCGTAAGCTCTGGTAACGTCAGTTGTCGAGCGTGCGGTATTGCCACAGAGACGATCGAGCATGTGCTGGCGGGCTGCTCGAAGTGGTTACCGACATTATACATCGATCGCCATGACTCTGTAGCAAGGAGCCTCCACTACAGAATATGCGAAAAGTTTGATCTCGCGCCGCAGCACTATTCACAACGAGTGGAACCGATAAAAGAGAATGATCGCATAAAGTTGTATTGGAATCAACCCGTACAAACGAAAACGATCATCCGACATAACAAACCTGATATAATCATCTTCGAAAAGGCTGCCAAAACAGCCACCATCATCGAAGTTGCAGTATCATGGTTCACAGGTATAGAGAAACAAATCGAGATTAAGAGGAACCGTTACTGTGTCAACGGAAACTACGACAAGGAACTCGATACCCCATACCCTCGGGGTGATAGCCTATTCCGGGAACTACAAACCGAGGGTTGGCATGTTGTTTTCCTCCCAGTGGTTGTTGGCACATGTGGCGAAGTACCACTGGGCCTGATCGATCAGATCACCACCTGCTTAGGTATAAGTCAAGAGAAAGCGGAGGACTGTGTTGAACGGATGGAACGTAGTGCAGTCTTGGGATCGAGTAGGATCATAAAGAATCATTTGGCTAAGGCTAGTTAATAGAAAGGCCTGGGAATCAGTCGCTTGCTTGCAAGTGACGAAAGGGGAAGGAAAAGGAAATAGGTTTGTTCAAGTCCCCTCGACCCTTGTGTCCGCACATCAGGGATGCATTGTAGCTGAACGTTCACAGCGTTCCGCAATCGCTACGGAATATGTCAGTTCACAGCTGGTATTAGAAATAGCGGTAGTCAAAAACCCCCTCCGGCGACGGAGCGGGCGTGTACGAGTGACGCGCATGAATGGATTAACGAGATTCCCACTGTCCCTGTCTACTATCTAGCGAAACCACAGCCAAGGGAACGGGCTTGGACTTCAATGCGGGGAAAGAAGACCCTGTTGAGCT
>CASBQJ010000121.1 GCA_949127705.1 Synechococcales cyanobacterium PMM_0085 | reverse complement strand
GCCCGCCGCTGCGGACAGTATAGCCGCCACCACGCTAACAGCCGTCACAGGCGCACTCAAAGCCAAAATTGCGCAGGATTTAAGCGAGGATGGAATCCGCAGCGTATCGCCGACCGATTTGCGGTTTAGCAGCGTCGAGATTAGCGCCACTCCCGCACTGCAACAGACGGTGCAGCGGATCGGCGACTGTACGGCGGTGGCGATCGCCAATCAGAACCGGATCGGGTTACTGGTCGCAGAGGCAGAGCTATTGCCCGATCGTCTAACCGCCCCGGAGCTGAGTGCGATCATGGGATTTGCGGTGGCGGTAGAAGCCGCGAGCACGACTGCCCAAGTGGCTAATCTCTTGAATCAGGTGACCTCCACTAGCCTCACCGCCGCAGATTGGCAGGCGCTATTGGAAAACCCGGAACTGCGCCGCCAAGTCAAAACAATTCGCCCCAACGATACCTTTGCTAGCATTGCCAATCGGTTTACAGCCGTGATGGGTAAACCCGTGGCGATCGCCAATATTGTCTTACTGCTGCATCAGCGCTCAGGATTTTTGGTCGATGGCCAATCGTGGATTGCGCCGCCAATTTTGACTCGCCATTCAATTAACCTAACTCAAACGGCGGCAACGCAGGGGCTAACGTTGGTCTATCCCACCGAGCCAATCTTCCCAGTGACGGTACAAATTGACACCAGTCGCGATCCGCAACAGGTCGATTTAATCAGCAGTCAAGCCGTCCCCGAAATTCAAACGATTACGGCGTTTCTCTCTCCCAAAACCACGCAGCTGTCGGCAGCAGTGGTGGGCACCGCCGAAGACATGGCCTCACTGCGGGGATTTGCCCGTGAGTTTGAAGCGGCGTTTCCTGGCCTGCACTTGGCGGTTGGCAATGAACTGCCCCACAAGCACTCCACGCTCCAAGACGATGCCGACGAACAAATCAATCGTCCCCTATGGGCGGTGCATTTTGGCACGTCGGGGATTAACTACAACATCAACGAATCCTATCCCTTCTTCTTCACCCCCGCTCCTCTGTCCAACTCGCTGCTGACGGGAACGGTGCCCGTGCAACGCTACCAGAGCGGGACAGGACTGGGCGCGCCCGCACCTAAAGTGGTCGAGGCGGTCGATCTAAATGTGCTAGCGCGAGATTTTTTGGTGGCCGTGGAAGACGTCTTAGATCCGGCGATCGCCATTCCGGCAACTCAGCTACAGCCAACTGACGTGAATCAAATTCTTCAGGCTAAGGAAACCCTGGCCGATGCCATTCATCACCAAGTGACGCATGTCCTGGCGCAAACCGATCAAACCGATATTCGCGATCGCCGCACTGTAGCCGCTGCGGCATTGCGCCAAAAGCTATTGACTAACCTGGTGGAAGGATTTGATGTGGAAACGATCGTTCAATATCAGGTGAGTGTGGATGTTAATGGCATTGCCGCCACCGATCCGCAGTGGAGCTTTGGGCGATCGCCCCGACTGTGTGGGCAACCCGTTGTGCTGAACTTGCGAAACAGTCGCACCGAGGATCTATTAGCCAGCAGCGAGTTTAGCTTTACGCTGTCTGCCGCGAAGGTGCCGATGAGCCAGGGCGGTTCTTATCTGACTTTCTTTTTTGATACGACCTCGCCCGAAAAATTTGAAAACGTGCAGTTAGAGTTGCTCTACCGGGTCAACGAAATGGAATATGACATTACTGATGTTCCCGGTATTCAGCAGTATCAAGCCTCGTCCTGGCTCAACTTTATTTTGCCCATTGAAGGCCATGCTAATTTCGACAATGCCAATTACATCGGTAAAGTTGATATCCCCATTCCACTGCGCACCTATCCGATGACGCCGTCGCTAGTGCTGCATCGCGCCGAAGCCGACCCCGACAGCTTCAAGACACTGCAACACATTCGCGAATGGCAATATACCTTCGTCTATGAACACATCGACGTGGCGCAAGATGACATTGAGGCCAATCTTTACACCAATGTACCGCCCCTCAGCAGCGCCGCCGCCAGCACCGGGCTGAGCGCTGCCCAACGCCCCTTGTTTGAGGCACTGGTGAACTTTTCTCTGGTTTACCCACAGGTTCAGCCCGATTTGCAGACCCTGAGCGACCCCAAGCTTCCGGTCAATCTAGCGGTCGTCAGACCCGCCATTGTGGCGATCGCCACCCTGATTCAGCAGGTTGCCACCACCTGGAGTGGCTGGCGCAGAACGGCGATCCAACCGCTGCCGCCAGCCGCCCCAGCCGACTACATCATTCAAGAAGAGACGCCGCTGAATGCTCCTACCGAAAAACGGATGACCTTGATCCGCCGCGATCGCCAGTCTCCCTTTCCCACCATCGTGCTGCCGGGGTATGAACTAGCGCCCAACCAGCCCCCTGCCGCTACCGATGAGTTGAGTGTGACTCAAGCGTTTGTGGAAAAATCACCGGAGGCGGCGGCTAACGATCCGGTGTTTGGCGAATCGTCTATTCCTGACTATGTGCTGAGCCTGCCCGACCTAGACGTGGTGCAGCAGCAAAGCGCCTGGGCAGCGGTGCGCCTGACGCGCAACAAAAACCTGGTGTTCGATCGCGATCGCCGAATGTATCGCCAAACCAACCCCCTGTTTATCTTTCAAACTCCCGAGGCGCGATTCACCAATCCCGTGACGCCGCTGCTGCTCAACACCCGCCGCTGGAACTTGGCCACCCTGTCAACGGCCACGGGCGACTTAGCCGTTCGCTCCTTAGCAGACCATATTCAGGCCATGTTTGACACCCTGCTGCCCGCCCAGGCCGAACAACCCTACGATTTGCGAGTAGCCTGCCGCTATGCCTTTGCCCTGGCTCAAAACGGGCAGGGTGAAGACTTGCTCTCTACCCTGCCCGTTTTGCTGGGTTCGCGGCTATCGGTGCCTGTGGGGCAAGGCGAGCGATCGCCCGCGATCGTAGAACTGCGAGACAATCTAGCCAAGGGCATCCGCATCTGGCAGCAAGACACCCGACCTATTAAAACAGGAGCCATGTTTATCTTCACCGTTAGCCTGTTGTCTAACCTGTCTACTGATTCCACCCGCGAGGCCGCCAACCTGCCGCTGCTGCGCGTCGATCAGCTGGCCGTGTATCTGCAAGATATTGCTAGCGTGAACGAATCTGTATAAAAGCCGATTAAAAAAGTGATTTTTCTGATGTTTGATTCTGATGGTTTATTGAGCGACGCGTTACAGAGCTTTTACACGCAGTTGAGTGGCTGCAACCACCAAGGAGGTTCCTGTTGGCACACAAATGGCTTGACTATTGCGCAGCAGCAGAGGTTGTTTCATGGTCTTGACTCGCAGAGATGGCTTAATCCAATTCGCCAAAATGCAGGAACCTACACTCGTAGGTGGCGGCGGGTTGCGGCATCCCGTAATGGTATAGGGCACTGTTTGGGTGACAACGGGCAGTCCCTTAACGCGCACCCGTGCACTGCTGATCAGCGGCATTGCCCTACCCCCATGGGCACAGATGATCTGATCGCCTGCACTTAGGATATATTCTGCTGGTACAGATCCTGTCATTCGTTTACCTCTCGTCTACTGGTGTTGATATTGACGGTACCGATGTAAGTTACCGTTTAATGATCGATTTCTACTTGATATTAGGAGTTTAATCGATACAAAATAAATATGAACTTAATCTGAGGAAAATATTTGTGAGAGTATCAGTACCACTACACCAACAGTAAATCTATGACACAGTTTTTTGGTAAATATCGGGGCGTGGTGACCAATAACATCGACCCACTGCATCTAGGGCGGCTGCAAGTATC
>CASBQJ010000120.1 GCA_949127705.1 Synechococcales cyanobacterium PMM_0085 | reverse complement strand
TCTCTTTCCCGACTGGCTCCAGTTCTTCGCTATCATTTTCTTCTTTTGTTAAGAAAATAAGGATAGTGAACAGTTTGGTAAGGTAAGCAATAGTTCGTATTTTCGGATTGCTTGTATTTTGGGATTAAAGTCTGACTCATGACCCATCGTTTTGCTCGCCCTAAAATTCTGGCCTCTCAGCCGATCGATCGCGCTGCTCTGGTGTTGATGGCTGTCTTGGCCGGGGTGATTGGGCTGCTGCTGTTAGGGGGTGATCATGCGTCGCCACGGGTGCGGGATTTTAGCTGGCAAGCGCGGCAGGTGGGTGCGGCAGAGACGGCGTTTTTGTTGACCTTTAGCCGCCCGATGGAGCACGCCAGTGTGGAGCAGAATTTACAAATTGAGCCACCCCTGCCCGGAAAGGTGAGCTGGGCTGGGCGACGGATGGCCTATACGCTGCTCAATCCTGCACCCTATGGCACTGAGTATGAGCTGCGGTTGCAGGGCGCACGCGATCGCTTTAGCAAGGCGGCGGCAAACAATCCGTTGCAGCCGTTTGTGGGTAAGTTTCGCAGCCGCGATCGCGCCTTTATTTATCTGGGTGTTGAGGGCGATGAAGCGGGACGGCTGGTGCTAGAAAACCTGACGCAAAAAACGAGGGAAATTCTCACCCCGCCTAGCCTCGGGGTGTTTGACTACAAGCCCTACCCAGACGGCGATCGCATCTTGTTTTCTGCTCTAGATCGCAACAACCAGACGCAAGATAATCTCAATACCTCACTCTATACGGTCACCACCGGGGTGAATCCGCGATCGCCAGAACGCTCAATTGGCAAAGGTAGTTCGGCCAATCCCCAACAAGCCAACGTCTCCTCGTCGCTATCGAGCACCCCGCAGCCTGCCAAAGTTGTGCAGCGGGTGTTAGACACCGCCGATTACCAAAACCTGAAATTTGACCTGTCCCCTAATGGTCAAGTGATTGCGGTTCAGCGCGTGAACCGTAAAAACCCAGCCGATTTTGGCCTCTGGATCGTTAAGTCAGGGGAGGCTCCGCGTCCACTCAAAACCGATCCCGGTGGCGATTTTATGATTGCACCCGACAGTGCTTCAATTGCCATGGCGCAGGGGCAGGGGATGGCGCTGTTGCCCTTAGATGCGGCGGCAGACCCGTTAGACTTTTTGCCAAAATTTGGCGTGGTGCTGAGTTTTGCCAACGATGGCTCGGCGGCAGCGATGGTACAGTTCAACCGCGATCCCACGAACCCGACGCGATCGCTATTCTGGGTCACCAATCAAGGTAAAGCAACAGAACTGCTCAAAACCGATGGCTCGTTCCTCAACGCTCAGTTTGACCCCACCAAAACGTTGCTCTACGTGCTCTTGACCAAACGCGTCCCTGGCGATCAGTACATTGAACAGCCTTTTTTGGTTGCAGTTAACCTCAAAACTGGCAAGCGTACCGATTTATTGGTGCTGCCGATTCAGCGCGATATTCAAATGAACCTGGCTCCCGATGGGCTAGCGATGATGTTTGACCAGGCCGTCTCTACTGAGGCTGGATCGGCCGGTGAGGGCGTGGCTCAAGGCAGTGACGGCAGGGCGATCGCCACCAGTCGCCTATGGCTGTTGCCGCTGCAAATTGATGCAGAGGGTAATCCCACTAAGATGCAGCCCCAAGAGCTAGGCGTCAATGGGTTACGCCCATATTGGCTACCTTAAGGGCAAAAATTTCATCATCGCCATTTCATCATCGCCATTTCATCATCGCCAAAATCTAGCTTCTGGAACAACCGTCGTCCGTTATCATGAATTGAACCCGTTTCGGTGCTTTTCTGCCCTCTATTTTCTGCCCTCCATTCGGTCGCTCTTCCTCCGCTATTTTCCAGTCGCTATTTCCCAGCTATTCTCTAGTCGCCATTCCCCTTTTAACCATGAAGTTGATTCATCGCCTGATCATTTTGCCCCTGATTGCGTTATTCACCGCTACTGTCATTGTTGCCTGTGCCAGTGGGGGCGGAACAGGGAGTTCTGGCACCCCCATCAAAGTTGGCTCCAAAGATTTTACTGAGCAGTTCATCATTGGGGAAATGTATGCCCTGGTATTAGAAAAAGCAGGCTTTACGGTGGAACGCAAGCTGAATTTGGGCGGCACGCCTGTTGCCCAAGCCGGGTTGGTCAGTGGTGAAATTGACCTCTATCCGGAATATACGGGCACTGGGTTGCTAACGGTGCTGAAGCTGCCTGCCAGTAGCGATCGCCAACAGGTATTTAGCGACATTTCTAAAGGCTATAAAGAGCAGTTCGACCTGGTTTGGCTAGAACCCTCCCCCATGAACAACACCCAGGCGCTAGCGATGACCAAAGAACGGTCTGACGCCCTGGGAATTAAAACGCTCTCTGAGATGATAGCCAAGGCTGGCGAGTTGACGATCATTGGCCCACCAGAATTTGAACAGCGCGAAGATGGGTTACCCGGCATCAAAAAGGGCTATGGAGACTTTCAGCTCAAGGCGTATAAAGCGGTTGATCCAGGGTTGCGCTATAAGGGCTTAGTCGATGGGGAAGCCGATGTAGCGGTGGCATTTGGCACCGATGGTGAAGTCAGTGCCTTTAACTTGGTGCTGTTAGCAGATGACAAGAATATCTTCCCGCCCTATCAAGTGGCTCCCGTGGTGCGGCAAAAAGCGTTAGATGCCAACCCTGGCATTGCCGAGGCGCTCAACGCCCTGGCTCCTAAGCTCACCGATGCCACCATGCAGAAACTAAACTTTGAAGTCAGCGGCAAACAAAAGGAGCCAGCAGATGTTGCTAAAGAGTTTTTGACTCAAGAAGGTTTGATTTAACTTTTAAGACAGCGCTTGGCAGTTGTCTTTG
>CASBQJ010000119.1 GCA_949127705.1 Synechococcales cyanobacterium PMM_0085 | reverse complement strand
GTAAAGAAACATATACGGCTAATGCAGCAGCTTACATTGCTAAGCTCCAGCAGTTAGACCAGGAATTTAGTCAGAAACTTCAACCCTTTGCAGGTAAAACCTTTGTCACCTATCACGACTTTGCGCCTTACTTTGCCCAGCGGTATAACCTCAAGGTTCAGTTTCTGGTAGGGATTCCTGAAGAAAATGCTTCCCCGGATGATGTGAAGCGAGTCATGAATGCGGCCAAGACATCAAACCTCAAAACCTTACTCACAGAACCCCAGGCAGTCGGGAATCCATTCTCTGCACTGGCAAAGGATTTGAATGTGCAAGTGGGCAACTTCGACCCAATGGAGACGGCGGAGGCAGACGGCTTACAACCTGAGCATTACTTCACGGTGATGCGCCAGAACGTGACGAATTTAACCACTGCCTTCGGGGGACAATCTACTCAATCGTTTTTACCCCTCTGGTCACCTCAGGTTGTGGCGGTTGTGCCGCAACGAGTTGGGGTCAGAAAATGGTAACTAAATCGACCTAGAAGCCTCATACAGAACATGGGAAGCTTGATGCTAAACAGCAAGATAAGCCTCCCTGATAGCGTGTTTGCGTTCTCAAAACAGCGCAAACAACTCCCTTGTAGCAGCCTCCCAGATTAATCTGCCATCGCCCCAATCGTGTCTTCAATCGGCACCGTTGGCTCCACCCGATGCTGATAGTAGAGATCAATCACATCTACTCCCAAGCGCTTGAGCGATGCTTCACACGACTGCTGCACATAGTCTGGTTTGCCATTCACACCCAACCAGTCGCCATCTGGCGATCGCACGTTGCCAAATTTGGTCGCCAAAATCACCTGGTCGCGTTTGCCTTGAATGGCTTGCCCGACCAATTGTTCGTTGGTAAATGGCCCATACATATCGGCCGTGTCGAGAAAGTTGACGCCGAGTTCTAGGGCGCGATGCAGGGTGGCGATCGCCTCTGTCTGATCGCGACCGCTATAGAACTCAGACATGCCCATGCAGCCCAATCCAATTGCTGATACTTCTAATCCTTGACCGAGTTTGCGAGTTTTCATGATGCAAAAATCTCCACTGCATGAATATCTGAAGTGAACATCTGAAATCAACAGCTGCCGAGTCAACCCAGACTCGAATGTCACTGAAATAAGCAAAAATCGACTACCGAGATCCCCGGATTCTCCAAGAATCCGGGGATCTAAACTCCTTAAGTAAGTGCCATTCAACCCAGACTCGATTCCGCCAATACTTCTTTGAGCACGGCCATGCCATTGAGCGCCGCCGGAAACCCGGCATATACTGCCATCTGCATTACCACTTCCACTAGCTCTTCCTGGGTGCAGCCGACGTTGAGGGCAGCGCGCAGATGAATTTTGAGCTGCGGTTGGGCAGTGCCCAATGCGGTGAGGGCGGCCACCGTCGCAATCTGTCGCGATTTCAGATCTAGGCCGGGTCGCATGTAAATGTCGCCAAATGGGAATTCAACCACATACCGCGCCAGGTCGGGGGCGATCGCCTGTAAGCTTTCCACCACCTGCTCTCCCGCTTTACCATCAACTTCTTTTAGCCGTTGCCAGCCGCGTTGAAACCGTTCAGACTGGGTTTGCTCATCAGGATGATTTGACTCGACCATGGGATTTTTCCTGTGTTGCTAGTTGGGTTGCTAATTGGGTTTCTAGTTGGGCGTAATGCTGAATTTTCCAGTCAATTATCGCCAAGTTAGCCTGAAGTTGATGAATCTGCTCGATTACCGATTGGCGATGGGCTTCGAGCATCTGCCGCCGCTCTGGAACGCCATTGGGATGGCACCGCACCAGCAACGCGTATTGCTGCATTTGCCGAATTGGCATCCCCGTCAACCGCAGCTTGGTCAGAAACTCAATCCAGCGAATGTCGGATGCCGAGTAGCGGCGATGCCCGCTGGATGATCGATGAATCGGTGAAATTAGGTCGCAGCGCTCGTAATAGCGCAACGTGTGGACACTCAACCCCGTGGCTTCAGCGACTTGCTGAATGGTGAGTTCATCTGCCATGGCTATACCTCCCTCTTGCACCTTAAAAGTTAGAGCGCACTCTAAGTCAAGCAAACGTTTTAGGATTTTACAAAAGCCCAAGGGTGCAGATTTTCTGCTTAGCCCAACCAGATAGTTGCAACGAATCGGCATCCTGCTACGATGCAACAGTACCAATGATCTCATGCATTGCTATGCCATCTGGTCGGACACACGATCGCATCACGCTATGGACGCTGCCTATGATGGCAGGGATATTGCTGCTGCTGACCCGCAGTAGTCGCCTCACCTTGATTGGGTGCGCCGGGTTTTTGCTGGGTGGGCTAATGTTTGGCCCTGATTTAGATATTCATTCTGTGCAATTCAAGCGCTGGGGCTGGTTTCGCTGGATTTGGCTACCGTATCGGGGCAGCATGAAGCATCGATCGCCGTTGTCCCATTCGCCGATTACTGGAACGGTGCTGCGAATTGTTTATCTGTTCGCTTGGCTAGGAATTACTGTACTTTTTAGTTTGGCGCTGATGAATCAAGTGTTTCAGCTAGGTCTGACTTGGGGCGACATTGGCAGCGCGATGGGGCGATCGCTGCATCAACATCAGGCCGAGTGGCTGACGTTTTGTGGTGGCTTAGAAGGGGGAGCACTGAGCCATTATGTGGCCGACTGGTTTGTCTCTACCCGTAAACGCGTCAAAACTAAGGGCTGGAAAGCACTGAAGCCCCCAGCCCCTAAAAGCCGCAAGCGCAAACCCTCACGCAAGCGTTGATCGAAAACGTTCAGATGCCGTTCCCAGATTAATCTTCGTCATCGTCATCGTCTTCCTCCTCCTCCACAACATCGGAGGCATAACTGGAAGAGGTGTCTAGAATTGCTTCTAGTTCATCGTCTGCCCGACTGCCAAATTTATCATCGGCCAAGTCGCGAGCCACAAATCGACCCGTCCCTTCTAACCAACCAAACAACGATTCATCTGCTCTAGGGGCAATGATGATCGCCTTCTGGCTCTGGGGTTCTTCGTGTAGTGAAGGGTTGTGCAGCGTCGCCATCTTTGCTTACCGTGTTAGTGCTCTGTACTCCGATCCTAGCGCTGATTGGTGGACTATGGCAGATATCTGAATCATCCCGATCGAATTTGCACTCAGATAAAATCTGTCTATTGACCCATTTTCGGATGCAGCTGGTTGCGTTACCGTCCATACAAGTCTTTCTCTACCGCAGTTTTGTTCTGTCGGTAGACCCTTTCCCTGCTTTGCGATCTGTTCCGAGTTTGATCCTCTTCCTACTTAAAATGCTCTATGGACACTCCTAACCCCTCCGCGCTGCCCCCGTTTCACGAAAAAAATGACGACACTCCAGAGATTGGCGGTGGCCTGCCCATTATTCAATATTGGGCTGAGCATACCCTGTCGCCCGAAGGTCCCAAATTGTGGCAAACGCTGCTGCATAAAAGCGCCTGTTTATCGTGCGCCTGGGGAACGGGGGGTCAAAAAGGCGGGTTCACCAATGAGACGGGTGAAAAGCTCCAGCGCTGCATGAAGAGTGTGGAGGCGATTTCGGCCGAAATTAAGCCGGGGATAGCGACTCACTTTTTTGACCAGCACAGCATTTTTGAACTGCAAACGCTGAGTTCTTATCAAGCCGATCGCCTAGGACGGTTGAGTTTCCCGGTGATTTTGCGGCCGGGCGCATCGCACTATGAGCGAATTAGCTGGAACGAGATTTACCAGATTGCGGAGGCGGCATTTCGGCGATCGCCCGAACGGGTGGCGTCTTATAGCTCAGGGCGATCGTCGAATGAGGCGGCGTATTTGTTGCAGTTGATGATGCGATCGCTGGGTTCTAATAATTTGGCCGATTGTTCTGACCTGTGCCATGCGCCGTCTACGACTGCACTAAAGCAAACCTTTGGCACCAATACCTCGATTGTCAGCCTGGAGGAATTGGAAAAGGCCAGCTGTGTGGTGCTGGCGGGGTCAAACCCGGCCTACAACAGTCCTCGCTTTATGAACGAACTGATTAAGCTGCGCGATCGCGGCGGTAAGGTGATTGTGATCAATCCAATCATGGAAACCGGGTTGATTAAATTTGGCTCACCTGCGTTCCCGCTGACGTCACTGGTGCCGGGTTCAGAGATTGCCTCGCTGTATCTGCAACCCATTCCCGGTAGTGATGTGGCGCTGTTTGTCGGCATCCAAAAAGCATTAATTGAACGGGAGGCGATCGACCAACCATTTTTGCAAGCCCATACCGACGGCTGGGAGGCCGTGATTGCACAGGCGCGATCGCTGGATTGGGACACCATTACCCAGACCTGCGGCGTGTCGCAGGTCGAAATTGAAACCGCTGCGCTAATGATTGGCGCGTCGTCAGGGGTAGTATTTGCCTGGGCGATGGGGATCACTCAGCACTCCAATAGCGTTGATACGATTTATGCGATCGCCAACACCGCCCTGCTGACGGGCAATGCCGGAAAATCGGGGGCTGGGGTGATGCCGCTGCGAGGCCATTCCAATGTGCAGGGGTTTGGCTCGATGGGCGTAACAGTAAAGCTAAAGGACGAAATTCGGGCAGCGCTAGAGAACCTATTGGGGCGATCGCTCCAGCTAAATCCGGGGTATCACACCCGCGATTTGATTGAAGCGGCAGATGAACACAAGGTAGACACGCTGATGTGTTTGGGCGGCAACCTCTATGGCGCAAACCCCGACTCTACCCAAGCTAAACGGGCGATCGGCAATATTGACACGGTAATTTATCTGGCGACCAAGCCGAATCTAGGACATTTTCACGGGCTGGCCAAGCAGAACACAATCATCATTCCAGTGTTCAATCGCTTCGAGAATCCGTACAAAACGACGGTGGAATCGGGCAATAATTTTGTCCGCCTGAATGATGAAGGCACCACGCACTTAACCGATGCCGACTTAATTCCCGAAGTCACCTTCCTGACAGAATTGGCCTATCGACTGCATGGCGACACCCCAGTCAACTGGCGCAAGCTGCAAGATACCAAATACGTGCGGCAACTGATTGCCCAAACGATTCCGGGCTACGAAAAAATTGCGGCGATTGACGACACCCACGAAGAGTTTACAATTTCTGGTCGGATTTTCACCGAACCCACGTTCAAAACCCCATCCGGCAAAGCCTCCATGCAGCTCACCCCCCTGCCTACCCTTAGCCTCCCCAGCCGCCAGGAGTTTGGGGTTCCCGACTCGGTGCCAGGAATTGTGCTAGCGCTGATGACAGGCCGCAGCTATTCGCAGCACAACACCGT
>CASBQJ010000118.1 GCA_949127705.1 Synechococcales cyanobacterium PMM_0085 | reverse complement strand
GGCTGATTGGAAAGATAGCGAAAACACCCTAGGAATCAGCCCTGAAGAGGATGTGCTTGAGGGACTATTAATGGGATTAGTAAGTTGGCGTACGCTGTTGCCTCGTTTAGCTAGCGAAACGGTTACCCGCCAGTTTCTAAATCAAGGAGCCCAGGTGTGGGTACTGCGCACAACGCAGGTCGGCGGCTACAACCCCGATATTGAACCGATCGCCCCCACGCCTTTGGGCTAGGAATAAATGAGTGTTAAGCTCCTACGTCTTACGCCTGAGCGCCCAACTCAAAACTCATTTAAGCCCGATTCCTAAATCTGCTCCGATGGCCTTAATTAATCCGTCTGTCCCGTTCATTATTTGCGTTATTCCATGCGTGCCACCCTTGCCCTGATTGCCCACGATGCCAAAAAAGATGACATGGTGGCGTTTGCCCGTCGCCACGAGCCATTACTCAAGCGCTATCGACTAATTGCCACCAGTACAACTGGCCAGCGGATTCAAGCGGCCACGGGGCTGTCGGTGGAGTCGATGCTGTCGGGATCGATGGGCGGCAATGCGCAAATTGCGGCTGAGGTGGCACTGGGCACGGTGCGGGCTGTGATTTTTTTAGTCGATCCGCTCTATGTCCAGCCCCATGAGCCGGATATACAGGCGTTGCTCCGTCTGTGCAATGTGCACAATGTGTCGTTGGCAACCAACCTGGCCACGGCAGAGGCGATCGCGGCTCAATTTGCCTTGGTGCCATCGGCTCACCTGATCTTTAACCCGGTGGCTGGTAATACCAATCCTGACCAAGACCTGTTGCTGATTCGGCAATTGCTCGAACCCCACGTCCATCTCCACGTTTATCACACGCTGCCAGACGTAGAGCCAGAGACGCTAGTGCAAGCGGCGATCGCCAACCATGCCGACATGGTCATTGCCTCGGGTGGCGATGGCACCCTGTCTGCCGTGGCGGGTGCTCTGATTGGCACCGACATTCCCCTAGGAATTATTCCCCGAGGCACGGCCAACGCCTTTGCTGCCGCCTTGGGTTTACCGAGCCTGTTGCCGATTCGCAATGCCTGTCAAACGATTATTGATCACCATACCCGCTTAGTAGATGTGGCGCGCTGTAATGGTGCTCCGATGATTTTGCTAGCGGGGGTGGGCTATGAAGCCGTCACCGTTGAGCTGGCCAGCCGCGACCTCAAAAACCAGTGGGGTGTGTTGGCCTATTTGATGGCGGGCTGGCAAGCCAGCGATCAGCACGTGTTGTTTGACACCGAACTAGAAGCAGAAGGCGAAACCTATCAATTTCAAGCCTATGCCATCACCATTGCCAACGCCGCCCCGCCCACCTCTGTGCTAGCGCAAGGCGCAGGCCGGGTGATCTTTGACGACGGGCTGCTTGATGTCACCATTACCTCTGCCGAAACCAAACTTCAGGGCATTTCTACCATGCTCCGCATGTTTGGGGCGGCGCTCACCGGCACCAATGTAGACACCCCTCATGTGGTGCATGGCCGCACCAGTCGGCTCAAACTCAGCACAACGCCACCGCAAAAGGTGGTCGTGGATGGTGAAATTGTCGGCACTACACCAATTGAAGTCGAGTGCATTCCCAACGGGTTGACGGTCATTGTGCCTAAGCCTGCACCAGCGTAACGCTCGAAGATTGCCTTACCGCGCTAGCTCCAGTCTTCGCGCTGACTGCCCCGTCCCTTATAAACTTGCGCCTGTTGGTGAATTTGCTGCGTTCGGGCGTACAGCTCGGCCTCTGTCAGCTGCCAGCGACTCATGGCCTTGGCGATATCGGCCTGAATGTCTCTAGCTCCCGGAAACCCGTCGTAGCGGATTCTCATCCGGGCTAACTCGCACAGGCTATAGTCTGTCGGTTCGCTTTCCAGCAACTGGTTGATCGTTTGGCGATCGCTCCGCCATTGGGGATGTTGCTGGTCTTGTTTTTTAGGATCTGTCTTTGCGTCGGCCATCTTTACCCCAATTGATTACACCTTGATTTCTATGTGTGGCAGATTCGCTACATGCTGTGCAGTTTAGCTTATACCCCATCCCAAGCCGCCCGAAAAAAATCTAGCTCGCACTGCATGGCATAGCGATAGGTTGAGCTGACCAAGGGGCTGAGGGTAGCGTACTGGTTAGCGAGGGTTGCTAGTTGAACGGTGAGCGGCTCAAACTCGGCGCTGCTGTAGGTGCTAATCCAATCGGTATAGGCATGAGTAGGAATACCGTTGAGCGCTAGCTGGTGGCCTAAAAAGGCGTAGAGCCGCATACAGGGCAACATGGCTACTGCTGTGACGCCGACCTCGTGGCTCCAAGCGGTGGCCAACAAAAAATCCGTGTAGTGGCGGGTTGCGGTTCCAGGTTCAACTGAGCGCCAATCTATCCCCCACTGAACCGCATAGCTTTGGTGGAGGGTTAACTCCTGCAACACCCCACCTGCTAGCTGATAAAATACGCCAAACCCTTGCCAGTCGGGAGCCTTGGCAGCCGCAATACTGTAGGCACGGGCAAATGCTTCTAAAAAAAATGCATCTTGCCCGACGTAGTATGCAAACTTGTCAGATGCCAAACTTCCATCGCCGATCCCCTGCACAAACGGACTGTGGAGGGAGGCGATCGCCAAATCCTGGTTTTGCTGCCACAGGTTTTCTGCGAGTGTTCCCTCTAATGTCATACCCTAGCCCCCAAAAAACAAGTTCCCAAGCACTGCTTGGGAACATCAAAACTCGAAATTTGGAACTTAAGATTCACTCATTTTTAATTCACACCCGCCTTCGCCGCCAAAAACGCATCAGGCGACGTCAAGCGCTCATAGGCTGCACGCATCTTTAGACCCACTAGCACTTGGAACAGACCGCTACCGTTATTAGAACCAGGATATTCTCTGTGCTTCAGCAATAGCTCGGTCAGCTCGCCATAGTACTTAGTCGAAAGGTTGCTGAGGTGGCTTTCGATATAAACCACCTCATCTAGGCGATCGAACTGGCCATCCACCTCTAGCACCGATACCGAATTGCCATAGTAGCTATCGGGACCGTAAAACATCCGAATGCCGGGATAGGAGCAGGTCAGCTTGCGACCGCAAGGAATCCAGTCAATCGTAGAGCCTTCGTCGAACAGGTAGGCGGGTTCAAAGCTCTTGACGTCATCTTTCTGTACCAGCCGCACCCGCAACACCTTACGCTCGGTGTCGTTGGGAATTAGGCGAGTGGGCAGAATTTGGATCACCACATCGGCGTGCTGTTTCTGCGGGTCAATATAGGCTTCAAAGTCAGGGCGGCGAGAGTTAATGGCAGCTAGAACGTCTTCGTGGGTGTGGCCCCGTTCTGCCATATCACGCTGAATTTTCCAGGCAATCTTGACCTCATCGTCAATGTCGAGGTAGACGCTGAAGTCGAGCAGCGATCGCACTCGCTCATCATGCATGGGGTGCAGCCCTTCAATCACAATGATGCGATTAGGATTAACCGTTTCGGCAGGGTCTAGCATCCCTGTCTCGTGGTTATAAATTGGCTTTTGAATCGACTTGCCTTCTTTGAGTGCTTTGATTTGTTCATACATCAAATCAAAATTGTTGGCTTTTGGATTGAGCGCCGTCACCCCAACTTCTTTGCGCTGCTTGCGATCCAGACTGTGATAGTCATCCAGGCAAATGACGGTGATCATTTCTTCGCCAAATAAATCTTCTAGGCGACGCAAGAAAGTTGACTTACCGCATCCCGAATCTCCGGCAACGCCGATTAAAACTACACGGTCTGGCTGACTGATCATAGGTTTCCTCTAATCAAAATAAAAACGAAACGGCGCTAGTGAAAAATTAAACGATGACAACGTCAAAAAAACTTTCATGCTGGGGGCGATTCTCTACGAGACGGCAAAGCCGATCGCGTTACAGTAAGTCAGCATCGTCAACCGCTTAGAGCACATTCTAACCCCGCTAGGTCAGCTCACAAGTCATCCATTTCTGGCATCTGGACTCTGGCAGTAAAATTAGCGCCACATTGAAGTCAAGACACTACGATGCCAAACAGAGTAGCCAAAACAGTACAGGCATTCAGTCAGAAAATCTTCGAACTTAAGCCCAAGATAGGTATTTAATACTACTTGCCAACCAAAATAGTAGCAGAGAGAATACTTTACCTACAAGACCACCTGACATCGAAGATGCTGTCCAAAAACTTTACTGGATCGTTAGGGTTAAGGTCTGAGGGGGGTATCAGATTTAACGTCCGCTAGGGGGGCATTTAAACAGACTATATCTATGCTACGGGGAAGTGCGCACCCTGTGAATATAAAAATGGTGTGAAATGATTCAGCACTGACAGCCTAGATCTCAGGGGACAAGTATAGTAGGAGCAGAATCAGGCTCCGATTTTCCCGTCTGCGGCTTCAGCGAGTGAGTCATACTCTGCAATGCTACGCTATTAGCAAGCCAGCTCAACCCTTCGATTTAACTCTTTAGATGGTTGATTGGAGGGATGTCTGAGTCAGCGTTTGACAAGCATACCTTAGGATCTATTCTCATAGCGGCTTGGGAGCGTGCCCACGAGGGCATTATTTTCCTCAATCAGCCAGCTTCCTGAGATAGCTTCGCGGTTATTTACACGTTCAGTCGGGTTTAGAGAGTATTGATTAGCAATGTACAATCCAAGTGCAGCGGGCGGAGCTGCTAATTCAAGATCCGGAAATCGCCTCTTTCTCTATGAGGTTGAAGGTCTGCGCCAAAATCAGGAAACTGACAAAATGGACTATCCGATTCGTCGCAGTGGCACCGTGTTGATTACGGTGCCCTATTCGCGGATGAATCAGGAGATGCAGCGCATTACCCGGATGGGAGGGCGAATCGTGAGCATTCGCCCGATGACAGCTAGTGACGACGCGAACGGTGTAGTGAACGGTAAAGTATCCTCGACTGCTGAAGCCAATCCGGTGAATGAAGAGCCTCAGTCAACGACTCAGGCAGCAGGGAAAAAAGCCATGACCCAAGCAAAATCGAAGGAAAAGCCAGACGTTCCGGTTAATATTTATCGCCCCAATGCCCCCTACGTTGGCAAATGTTTGTCTAACGAAGAGTTGGTTCAAGCGGGTGGAATTGGCACCGTACGTCACCTGACGTTTGATCTGTCAGGTGGAGATTTGCGATATGTTGAAGGGCAGAGCATTGGAATCATTCCAGACGGAATCGATAGCAAAGGCAAACCTCATAAACTTCGCCTTTACTCCATCGCCTCTACCCGCCACGGGGATGATGTGGATGATAAGACGGTTTCACTGTGCGTCCGGCAATTAGAGTACAAACATCCTGAAAGCGGCGAAACCATTTTTGGCGTCTGCTCGACTTTCTTGACTCAACTCCAGACCGGAGCTGATGTCAAGATTACAGGGCCGGTTGGCAAAGAAATGCTGCTGCCTGCCAATCCAGAAGCCAACGTCATTATGATGGCGACAGGAACGGGCATTGCTCCTTTCCGGGCGTACCTCTGGCGCATGTTCAAAGATGCGGAGAAGGCAGCTAACTCTGATTATCAGTTCAAGGGCTTTGCTTGGCTAATCTTTGGGATTCCGACAACGCCCAACATTCTGTATAAACAAGAGCTAGAAGACCTGCAAGCGCAGTATCCGGATCATTTCCGCGTCACCTATGCCATTAGCCGTGAACAGCAGAACAGCGAAGGCGGCAGGATGTATATCCAGCACCGAGTGGCTGAGCATGCTGACGAGCTGTGGAACATGGTGAAGCAGGAGAAGACCCATACTTACATTTGCGGTCTTAAGGGCATGGAAGATGGGATCGATGCGGCCATGACCGCTGCTGCTTCTAAAGAAGAGGTAACCTGGAAAGATTACCAGCGATCGATTAAAGAACGCTGGCACGTTGAAACCTACTAGACAACGTGAATTTAACCAGATGCAGGCGGTGATTGTGAGGTAGGGGTTTGGCATTGCCAAACCCTATGTCTCGCTAAACCATGGTTCAACTTAAAAAGTGTAGGAGGAAAACTATCAGTTTTCCTCCTACACTTTTTAGTTAGCCCGCTGAGTTAGCCCGCGCCTGCCTCACCATGGCAATTAGCGTCTGATGCGCGTCTTCAGAATCTTGCAGGGTATGGTCGAATGTAATTCGAATTGGGGCAGTAGCCGCCGCCTGTTGAATTTGTAAATCCATCCCGTCGGCATCGATCTTGAGCATTTGAGCCGCGATCGCCTCCTTTGCCCCGCCAAACACCTTGGCATAGATCAGCACGGCCTCGGCGTGGTCATCGTTCATGTGCTTACAGATGCGATCGCTTACATCGGGAGAAAATGCATCAGCCATAGGTCAAAGGGAGATTAAATTACTAAAGAAATATTATTCAAATTCAGGGTACACCGTTCCCCCTCTAGCTGACAGGCGCTGCCGTCAAAAAATGCATCGCAATGCGGAAGAGACTGTTGGCAATAAAAGCTATTAGGACAAACATCAGCACCACATTAAACCCGTCGCGCAATTTTTGCATTGATCTATAAAGTCCAAGTTCTATAAAGTCCAAGTTCTACAGTTCTACAGTAGGTGGTGTTCAAACAGCAGACATCCACAGTCGGCTCTTGCTATTTTACCTGGCCAAACACCGTCCCACCGTTGCCACGACCGATTGCGCCAAGGCATCGTGATCGTAGCCACCTTCAAGACCAAACAGGAGGCGATCGCAAATTTGTAGGCAGTAGCCCACGAATAAGCCATAATCACTGGGCTGTAGACAAATGCTGGCCAGCGGATCGGCTTGGGTGGCGTCATACCCGGCGCTAATAATCAGCAGATTGGGTTGGAAAGCCTGGAAGAACGGCACAATTTTTTGCTCAAACAGCGGCTGATAATCGGCCAGTGTACTGCCTGCCGCCATCGGGAAATTGAGCACATTGTCGTAATCTCCGTGTTCCGAGGCGGCTCCGGTGCCGGGATATTGGGGCGACTCATGCAAAGAACAGAAGGCAATGCGGGGGTTGGGTTCGACGATCGCCTGGGTGCCATTGCCGTGGTGCACATCCCAATCCAAAATGCCGACGCGCTGAATGCCGGGTTGGGTGAGGGCGTAGTGAGCGGCGATCGCGGCATTTGAAAAAATGCAGAACCCCATCCCTAGTTTGGGCATGGCATGGTGACCGGGCGGACGCGCCAGCACAAAGGCGGGATCACCTGTTTGCATCACGCTGTCTACTCCATCAATCCAGGCGTTTACCGCCAGAGTGGCGGCTTCGTAGCTGCGCGGTGAAATGACGGTATCGGGGTCAACATGGCCGCCGCCGTGATCGGCTATGTAGTTTACTGCCGCCACATATTTTTCGGGGTGGACGGCGTGCAGCGCGGCCATCAGGCGATCTGGATGGACGTTGGTCGGGGTTGGCGATCGCCATGCCAACTGATCAGCCCACGGAGCCAATTTAAGCGCGGTGGCGATCGCCCGCAGCCGTCCCGCATTTTCGGGATGGTAGGAGCCAGTATCGTGCTCCAAAAACACATCGGAATAGAACACGGAAAGCATAGGCAAACCCAGCCAGGATCGCTTTGATTCTAGCGAGACCTGAGAGCCAATTGCAGTCATGCAGGCGATCAATCAAGGGCGATCTTTGACGTGACGCGCTAAAACTATGTACTTTTCTCTCAATTCTTAGTCTCAATTCTTAGAAAAATATCAAGAGATGTAACCTAATACACTATTTGAATCAGACGCTACGACCCTGATGGGCTGGGGATCAAGCTCCAATTCGGCTATACAGATCAACGAATGGCGCTCCAGAAGGTTTCTGGTGAACTTATTAGGATGGAAATGGGTGCGGTATTGATGCGCCCTCGGTTCCACTGAAGGAGGTTAACCATGGTTCAGGTATCCGAGAAGAGTGCTCAGGTGGCCAGGGATCGAGCATTCGTGCTGTGGTTTGAGGATGTCGGAATTCACGATATTGACCTGGTGGGAGGTAAAAATGCCTCGCTGGGTGAGATGATTCGTCAGCTCACGTCTCAGGGCGTTAAGGTGCCGACTGGGTTTGCGACAACGGCCTATGCCTATCGCCATTTTGTGCAGGCGGC
>CASBQJ010000117.1 GCA_949127705.1 Synechococcales cyanobacterium PMM_0085 | reverse complement strand
GGGATACGATCGGGGCGCTCGTGCGCTCGTCGCAACTCAGCGACGCTGAGATCAGCAAACGGCTAGAGCAACTTGGCATAAAACAGCTTCCAGGGCTCCCGAAAACGGCCTAGCGTTATTGATCACACCAGGGAAGTACAAGCCTCTCGTTCAGTCGGACAAGCTCCAGATCAATGGTCGCAACGCCGATGATACTGGCTTCGAGACTCTTGTCGTATTTCAGCGATTAGGAGCAGGTGGCAATATTGGCTTCCGGACAACCAGCCAGTTTGGAGGAGGACAGGGAGTAATCGCGATCGCCAATGCTTCTGTCGCTCCATCAGTGAATCCTGCTGGCGGTGGAATTTTATATGTCGAAGATGGGGCACTCAAGTATCGAGGCTCGAATGGAACGATTACTACTATCGCACCCGCTTAGGCAGTGTGCCAGTCACGCAAAAACGAGGGCAGCATGAATTGTTGATAGCGGTTCAGGTTACTGGTTAAGAAAAATTCACTCCCACTTCTTTCCCTAACAAAACAGAAATAGAGCAGCGATCGCCCCCTTCCCACCATCCGGCACACCTTATGTTTGCAAACTGTGCGATCGCCCCTTAGTTCCGTCGAGTGAGAGCGATCCCAGTAGTCTTAAAATGTACATATCTAAGACTCGTTAGCCAGAACTCACAATGTCTGAAATCACTGCTATCTACGAAAACGGCATTCTGCGTCCCCTAACCCCTCTCGCTTTCAGTGAGGGGCAACAGGTGCGAATTCAAGTTTTGCCAGAAACACCGTCTGATAGGCAAATTGAGCAAGCCCTAGAATCCCTAGTGGAGGCTGGACTACTTTCACTTCCACCGGGTTGTGGGGATGTTCAAACTATCTCAGAGGCACAACTGCGGGAATTTACTCAAAGCCTGCGAACATCTTCCGGTACGCCTGTTTCAGAAATTATCATTGAAGACAGAGGCGCTTTGTGACCGTTTACTTTTTAGATAGCAGCGCATTAGTTAAACGCTACGTACCTGAAGTGGGCACAAGTTGGGTACAAGACTTAACCGATCCTGACTCAGGTAATCAACTATTCATTGCGCGCATCACTTGGGTGGAGGTGCTCAGCGCACTGGCGCGTCGTCAACGAGAAGGAAGCCTTGATATCTCCCAAATTACTCAAATTGTTCTAGCCTTTCGTCATCACCTGAATACTCAATATCGAGTGCTTGAGCTGACTCAAACTTTAGCTGAGTTAGCAGGGCAGCTAGTTAATCGGCACCCAATGCGAGCTTATGATGCAGTTCAATTAGCTTCTGCTGTAAGCCTCCATACAGCAATCACTCAAGCTCAATTGCCAACCCTGGTTTTCCTTACCGCTGATGATCGCCTGATTACCATTGCTCAGACTATGGGATTTCTAAGCGATAATCCTATGCTCTATCCATAATTTGCTGCCAAGCGCAGAACAAACAAGGATAGTAGAGCAATACGTGTTCCGATACTCTTTTGAGCGATCGCCCCCTTCCCACCATCCGGCACACCCCATGTTTTCAAACTGTGCGATCGCCCTCTTCCTCTCCCCAGGTGAACCACAATGACAACTCTTTCACCTAACCTATCGATTACCCTGAGTCAGCGCCGATGGGCTTGTGTGCTTGATCCCAGCTTGTTTCTCTCCCAATATGGATTACTACTCGTTCAATCCCTAGGAGAGACACTAGAACTATGGATAGCGCGAGAACTTTGGCACATCCTGGATAATCCCGACTTTTACTGCAAGCAACCAAAGTTTGCTATGCCTCAAACTGAGCTAGAGCAATCTCTAGAACGCCAAATTGCGACTCATCGGAACAGAATGCAGGTGCTCAAGAACTGGGAAACCGTTCGAGCGAAAACTCCTTTGACTCACCTCAAGCTATTTTGGATGGGGGATAGACCTGGAGAATCATTCCTTCCAGATGGTACTGATCCACAACTGATAGAGCATTGGGAAGCACTAGCCCAATCGTTGGACGAGCGATCGCTTCAACAATCGCTTCCCAGCAATTTGCTGACTCCCAGTTTCCGCGACACTGCTGCACTAGCGGCGGTTTTGGGTTCTGCATTTATTCTCACCTATCAGCCTGCGGGTAACGGTGAGCAGGCAAACGAACCACCCGAAATTTGTCTGGTTCTAGAGCAATGGGGGATTCACTGCCAACAGATTGATCCGCTGGATGCGATCGCCGTCATGGAACGCGACAATCTACTTCAGTTAATAATTTCTACAGGTCTTTCCAAATTCCTCTGGGCAGGATTACACTTAGTAGTGCTTCACTTAGTGGTACCGTCTGCTTTTACCTCTTACTGCAAAAATTCACATCCGTGGCAAAATCATGTCTTGAGTGAGCAAAGTGATCCAGCATCACCATGCTTTACCAATGTTTGGGAAGGAGCGCAAGGTTTTTGGTATCGATTTTGAACTGACAAAGCGTCAGCCTCTGATGCCCCAAAAGCTACCCTCAACAGTATTATTCAGCTTTGCCTTTTTTTTTAGGATAAAAATTTCAACCTGTTTATGGCGGAGGTGCCATCATGGGAGAGCGTCAAAATCCATACCTACCTGTGCAGCAAGGGAGCAATGCCGCATTTCCAAACATTCTGGGTGATTTTTATATTGAAAACCATCACTATGTAATCCTTACAGAAAATGATTTGAAGTTTTCTCTTACCCATTTTAGAAATTCAGTAGTGGGTCAACTGAAGATACACGGGAAAGATTGTGTCATTGTAGAAGTTGAATGTTATCCCTTAAAAAGCAACCGTTCAGATATTACAGATCTCCTAACTGAGAGAGAACTTCAGATTGTTCAATTGATTTCTCAAGGACATCCAAACAAACAAATAGCAAATCGATTACACATCAGCGCGTGGACAGTTTCAACGCATCTCCGCCGCATCTTCGCCAAACTTGGTGTAGATACTCGTGCTGCAATGGTTCATCAATGTTCTTCGTTACTCGGCAACTTGGATCAACTAATTCAATAGATTTGCACTACTAGATGTTTCCCGAACCGCAATACTTGGTCGTCCTTTCTGGGAAAGTCGTCCCAAATCTGTAAGTACTGCTAACGGCACCCCAACTGAGTGGTCTGCCTCTGAAATCGCCATATTTTCAGTTCGAATCAATTCCAGAAGCGTCTTATGTGTCTGGCTAAAACTAATCGAAGTTGCTCGTCCGCAGGCAATTTGAACTCGCACAGCGCTAGCGGTCGCTCGATTGCGATCAACTTGGTCTGCATCTGGGATGAAACCCGGATAAACACTTCAACTATCCGTGACATAGAAATAGCGCTGCTAAGTCGCAACGATCGCCCAGAGCGGACGAAATGTTTCAGCAATAGGGTCGCCGACAACCCACCCTAAAATCCTTTTTTTGAAGTGGTCAACAGCTGTCCACCTCGAAATTTTGTTTTTTTAGCTGAACTGATGTTGAACTGATTGAGTGGTGCGCGATCGCCATGCGTCTGCGTCATGCTTCCCCTAATAAGATTAAAGAACAGGCGATCGCTTGAACCAGGTGAGTGGTCACCTCGCTGACGGCTAGCCCGCCCGCCGTCCGATAACGCACTGTATGCAGTATGACTAAATCAACGGTGGCGGCCACCTGCAAAATGGCGGCCGCTATATCGCTGCTGTGAATCGTTTGGATCTCCGTTTTTACCTTCAACCCGTGGCTGAATGCGACCTCAAACAGCCGAACTGAAAACTCAGCGGCTTGGGCGGCGGAAACCTGAGGATGATTAATATGCAATAGGTGGATTGTGGCTTGGTTGGCGTCTGCTAACACTTGGGCGAGTCGAATCGTGCGCAGGGTTTCTGGGGTGAAATCGTTGACGGGAACCAAAATGTTTTGAATGGCCGATGGGCTAATTAGCAGCCGGGTCACTGCCACTGGGCAATGGGCGGCACAAATCACACTATCAATCACGTTGCCAAACAGGCGCGCCCGCAAGCCCGTGGTGCGTGCCCAACCAATGATAATTAAGTTGGCATTTTGTTCTCGACTAATGCGGCTAATGCCAATGGCGACGTCATCATCAATCCGCACGGCTGTTTGGGTCTCTACTCCTAGCTCTTGCCCTAGTTCGATCGCCGCTTCTAACCGGATGTGATTACGCTTTAGCTGAGATTCTAAGCGAGGATGATCCATGTAGACGGGGGCTTTGACAATGGCCACTGGGACAATTCGCCCCGATTCATGCCGAGCCAGCAAGGCGGCCATTTCAATCAGAAACCGCTGGGTTTTGGGGTTGTAGATAGGGACTACAACGGTAAAGGGGAGGGCGATCGCCTTGACTGGTGAACTGGGAGCGTCTAACCAAACAGGCGCTAAGGGGTCGATTTTAAGGTGGGTAGGAGGAATTGGCACATAGGGGGCAAATCGAGCGGTCAAGAGAGGTCCCAAGACAGACGTCACTACCATTAAAACGATCACACTGTTGAGAATGCCCTCGCCAATCAGTCGTTCTCCGGCGGCATTGAAGGTTTGATAGCCGACTAGAGTGGCAGCTAGAGTAGCGGCGACTTGGGGCAATGAAAGTGACCACATGGTCAACAGTTCGGGAGTATTGTAGCGATATAGTCCCTTAGCTATCAGTGCCGCAATAAATTTACTGCCAATTAGTCCCCCTACGATGGCTAAGGTTAGCCAAACAGCGCCTAGGGTTTTTAGAAAGGCTGGTAGATTAATCAGCAGCCCCATGTCTATAAAAAAACAGGGGATAAACAACACGCTACCGACAAATTCAACTTTTTCCTTGACAGGGCTATTACCTAACACATCATTGACGGCGATCCCGGCTAAAAAAGCGCCGACAATCTGTTCAACGCCGATCACCTGTGCGCCCACGGATGCCACAAATAAAGCCAGGAGAATGAATAAAAACTGGTTGCCCTCGGCATCGCCCGATCGCCGAAAAAATTCCTTACCCGCCCAGTCAAACCCGACTAAAACCGTGACCGCATAGAGTGCCAATCCGACTAAAAGGGTGGCAAAGCTCAGCGCTGTAAACGCGCCTATGTGGATGCCAACGCATACGGCTAACACCAATAAAGCCGCTGTATCGGTCACAATGGTGGCTCCGATTGTGACGGTAACCGCTTCATTGCTCACGACGCCCAAACGGCTGACAATGGGATAGGCTAGGAGGGTGTGTGATGCCAAAATAGAGCCAATCAGCACTGAGGCGTTCCAGTTATAGTCAAACATCCGCCCAACGGCAATGCCTGCCATCATCGGTATGATGAATGTAAAAAAGCCAAATCCTAACGAGCGATCGCGGGTTTTGCGGAATTGCTTGAGGTCAATTTCCAACCCTGCAACAAACATCAGATAGACTTTGCCGATGCCTGACAGCAGCTGCATGGTTTCTGAGGTGTGATCCAACCAATGCAGCCCGCTTTGTCCTAGCAAAACTCCTGCAATTAATAAGCCAACGAGTCCGGGTAGTCGTAAGCGCTCAAACAGCGGCGGTACAACTAGAATGACCAATATCAGCAGGGTAAAGGTGAGGATTGGGCTTTGCATCAGGCATCCAGATGGGGTTAAACGGCAGAACAAGGAACGGCAGAGAACGGTGCTAATCTAGGCATAAATTGACTTTAGGTAAGTAATCGATTAATTGACGGCAGATTATAATTGACGGTAGACTAATTGGCGGCTGTTGGAGGTTTCCGTTTCGGCGGCAGCGTCAGGTAAAACGTTGAACCCATCCCTGCCTCACTTTCGACTCTGACGGTGCCATCGTGGGCTTCCACAAAGGTTTTTACAATGGCTAGACCCAATCCCAACCCTGTCCCATCCTCTCTTTGGGGATCGGTTTCTGACTTGTCAAAGACTTTTTCTAAACGGTCTTTGGCAATGCCAGCCCCATTGTCGCTGACCCAGCACTCTACGTGACCGGTGCGGTCTTCGTAGCGGGCTGTAATCACAATTTCTCCATCAGTGGTGTAGGTGATGGCATTAGCAATTAAGTTTTGCAAGACGCGCCTGAGCAAGCTGGCATCGGCATAAACGACCAAATGGTCGGGCACTTGATTGCGCACCTGGGTATTAGCGGTTCCTGCCAGAGGATGCAGATCATAGATCAGACTTTCTACCAGCGGCCACAGATCAAACTCACGCCGTTCTACGTTGATGCCATTTTCTTCAACTAAATTTGCGTTTTCTTTAATCACATTGCCGATCAGCTCATCTAGATGCTGCACATTCCGGTGCAATATTTTTAGCATTTGAGCTGTGTCAGCGCTCAGACTCTGTGGGGTGAGTTTCATCTCTAGTACTCTGGCTACTAAAGAAATAGCGTTCAAAGGTGTGCGCAGATCGTGGGCTACAAAGGCCAAATAGTCTTCTCGACGGCGCTGTACCGCTAACGCTTGCTGTGCCGCATAGGTTTGCACGGCTGCCCCAATGGCCTCATCTAGGAGTCGATTCAAAATGTGAAAGGGTTCTCCTTGCAGGTTGATCCCATGGGTGATGGCCAGATCATGGATACATCCCCGCATAATGTTGTATTCTGCCACCACTTCTTCAATATCAAATCCGTCGTGAACTCGCTGTATACCATGGGCGGGCGGGCTACCTTTGGAGAACGATTCGGGAATCGTCTGATTAAAACCGGATTGGAAGGCAATGATTAATTCATCAATCAGTCTAGGAATGTGATCATTTAGCGTAGGCGTATCGAGATGCTGGGCAGAGGGAAGTTGCTTGACTTGCTGTCGCCACTGAGTCAGCAACGTCTCTTGCTGTTGGCTGATGAGTGCTGCCAGTAGATTGAGGTTGTTAAGGGTCATTTCTGTTCGAATGTGGCAAGGCAATGAGTGACTTGAGTTGCTTGGCAGGGGTAAAGGAGTATTTTAAGGCTAAAGTATCTCAAGGCCAAAGAACTGTGATGTAGATGATGTATATTGCGCTACACCTAATTGCCGATACCCTAGACTGGTCACGAGATATGGGCGATCGCCGCCACCTGATTTAGCTGCCTGATTTAGCTGTCTAATTTAGCTGTCTAATTTAGCGGTCTAAGATAATAAAGCTTCTACCGTCTTCCGGATGGCATTGCTCGCAGAGCGTAGAAAAAAATAAGGACTGTGAATTGATTTGCATATGTGTCCGTTTATCCACCAGGGCAAGCCGTCGAAAGCAGGGTTAATTTAGCTGAGTAGAGCAGACTATAGATCCTTTTTGAGGATAGGTTAGCTTGACCTACGCAGCTTACAGCCTTAAGACTTTGCCTAAGGCTGTTTGTTTCTCGCTGTATATTCCTCAGTACTGAATAGGTTCTAAACTATCTTATGGCTACATCTCCCACCAACAAAAACTTCACGGCCTCTTACAACCCTCAAACATACAATCCGCAATCTCTATGTTGCATTGTAGGGTTTGCCTGCCTAGCTGGATTTTTAGTTGACCTGGCCGTTCTTTCATTTCCACCCAGTCTCGGCAATATTGAATGGCGGATTGGCTTTCTACAACAAGTCAGCGATCGCAGCGTGATTTTGCTGTTTGGTTTAGCTCTGCTCCTATACGGAACATTAGATCTTCG
>CASBQJ010000116.1 GCA_949127705.1 Synechococcales cyanobacterium PMM_0085 | reverse complement strand
TTTTTGGGAAGACGATAGGTTAACCATGAGCATCTAATACAACTGTAAAAAACTAACCGTTCACGATACTTTTCAACCTAGATCTAACGGGTCAGCAGAAAACCTGGGCACCCACGCAAATCTGGCCTACCATCCCGCCTATTATACTGACCGCATTTTGTGGATTCCTGTGTAAACGGGCAGGGCAAGAGAATGACTCAACCAAAACTGCCCAGGCGACGCACTAGGCAAACCTCCTGGGCAGAGCTTCATTCCTAAATTCAGCAAATCCTGTTGCGCCGGCCTATGAATCTTGTTGGCGCAGCCGCTCCAACTCTTCGCGCATGGCAGCAATTTGGGTGGTTAGATCGTGCAGATCGGCCTGCACCTCGGGCGATGCGGTAGGGCCACTGGGGGCAGACCGCGTGAAACTGCCGCCGCTATCGGTTTGCCCCGGTCGCTGAGCCATTAAGCCATCGACAAAGATGCGGGCTTCTTGCTCTGTGGCTTCGCCCTTCACCGCTAATTCGTCGGCCAACTGATTGGGGTTAGTTTTGAGCTTGGCCAGATTTTCTTCCCGGCGCTGAGGATCTTGAATGCTTTCAACCAGCGCTGTGGTCGCCCCAAGCGTAACCCGGAAGCCCTTCTGGAGGGTTTGCAAGACATCATCAGGATTCATAAATTTCAGGTGGGTGGAGTGGGTGGAACGTTAGCTAAACTGTGATAGGTATTCAGTTAGATCTTCGATTAAACGCGTCAGTTCCGCCTCCGTAGTCAGGCGAATGCGGTCATCCCGTAATGTAATTAATACCTTAGCCGCAAATGGGCTGGGCCAAATGTTGGGATTGCAAAAAATCTCTAGAAATACATCGCCTGTGTATTGATATTCCATTACGGCCTTAGGAGCCGGTCTAGTAGTCCCCGACGACCCGGTCGCGATCGCCTTCAAACTATCCATCAAGGTGGCGATCGCCGTTTGCAAGTCGCGTGCAGCCTGTGGCGTAAAGCTAAACGACACTGAACCTTCCACCAAGTTCAGCCGCAGTTGAGAAAGAGACATCAACAAACACCAAACACTCTAGTTTTTTATCCTATCTCAATCTCTCCCGCTTAAGAGTAAGTGGGACAGACTGAGCGCGTCCCACTTACTCTTAAGCGTGGTTCAGTTTTAAAAGCCCCACTTCCGCTTGGCTCCCACATCCAGGTGCAAAATATGTTTCCGGTTGCCGGGATAGATGCCCATGCCACCCGGCCACCAGCTGCTCAGCTTAGCTCCTAGCTCTTTGCCCATATAGCCCGCTACCACAATATCTACCGCACCACCGCCTAAGTGTTGGCTGCGTCTTGCCCCCGCAGCCCGCGAGTTGAATGGCTCCGGTCGATACCAGGACGTAATCCGAAATGGCTTACCAATTTGCTGATGCGCTTTCTCTAGCTGCGTGGCAACTTTTATCATGTTGTTCACATGATCTACCGTTTGAGGAATCCGAGTCGCCTTATGGGTGGCTTGACCCCAGGTAAAACTCCCACCGGCAATAATCGGCTGGTCAGAAAATACCGTGCCCTTACCTCCAGGTAGCTGAATCTTGGTTCCGGTGAAGGTTTTGGGCGGTGGCAGTTCAGGAGTTGGCTGCACAGGAGCCACTGGCGTTGCCTGGGTGTTAATGCCAGGTTTTTTGATGATTTCTGCTAGGGGGTACACCACCGTGTCATCAAACTTGACTTGAGCATGCAGCTCGTAGGCATACCACGTACTTAGACCCCGAATGTATTCCTCTGGATTGTTGATCGCAAACCGAATATGGTCGCTAAAGTCACCAGTGGTATCGGCATAGGCATACGAGTGGAGGTCGAAGGTCATGCCTTTGGTGGCTTTGAACATTTCTTCTTCGGCCAGCTCTGAAGAGGCGACGGGGCGACGTTTGAGCACTGTGTCTTGAGTAATTTCGAGAATTTGGGCAGCGGTTTGCTCTTCGAGTGGATAGACGACTTCATCGTCAAACACAACTTCGGCAAACCGATTAAAGATGAACCAGGTATTGAACCCAGCCACAGTACCCGTTTTCAAGGTGAACTTGATGTGCTCATCAAAGTCACCCATAGAGTCGGCATAGGCGTACGACTGAATTTCATAGTCCTGCCCTGCCGCCACCTGAAATTGCTCGGCCAGCGGCAAATGCCCTGCATACACAGGGCGACGCTTAAAGATGGCGCGATCGTCGGTTACTTTTAATATCTGTTTTGTCATAGAGCAGTCCTGTTGAGAGGTGATAGACACATGAGAGGTATTGATCAAGATACCCGCTGCCTGCAATCTAGTAGCAGCGATTGATCTAGTAATCTGAGGCGTAAATCTGCCTACCGTTCGTAGTGCAGGCTTCCAGTCTGTGCGGGCAAGATGCCCGCACTACGGTGGCTAAACTTGCGCCGTCTTCTACTAGTGAAAATTTATCTAGTGAAGCTATTTGGCAAGACTCTAAGGTATTACCTTTTCACTCACTACTAAATTTTTGAGCCTATCATAGCAACCCATGAGGGCAATGGTAGAAATATAGGGCATTGCTTAACAAGGACAGCCAACGCCCCACCTTCCCCAGTTATGCCGTAGAGGTTATCGGCAATTATGTTTGACGTACGCCTTGCCCAAACTGGGCAAGGCCGAACCCAACGCCTGGAGCAACCCAATCTCCACCGGGCGATCGCCGGATGAAAAACGTTCTTAGAACAATTGTATTAATGTCCAAAAGTAGATACGATTTTACCCAGACCCTCTATTCAAAACTCAAAGCTCAAAACTCAAAACTCCCCCATGCTCGATCTGATCAAACTAGCTCGCCAGATGCAAGGCATTAGCCAACACCTAACCGCCGAATCGATCGCCTCTCGCCAGCGGTTAGAATTAGCCGAACGATTGCTGAATGAAGTGCAAGAGCGGCAGGCAGAATTGCTAGAGAAGCAAGCAACCTGGAGCGATCGCCTGGGGTTTGCCGCCGCCACTCCCATCGAACCCCTGAGCACCCGCATCCCGATCGCCCTAGCGCCGCTGCTGCACACCGTGCTGGCCACCGACGGGTCGCAAATTGCCCCTAGCCATCACGAAATTGCCTACTGCTACTTGCTAAATGTGGGGCGGGTGGTGCTGCACTATGGAAAAAACCGCTATCCCTTGCTCGACAGCCTGCCAGAAGTGTTCTACCGCCCCGAAGACCTCTACGTCGCAAGGCAGTGGGGCATTCGCACCGAAGAATGGATGGGATATCGCCGCACCGTTTCTGAAGCCGTGGTATTGGCC
>CASBQJ010000115.1 GCA_949127705.1 Synechococcales cyanobacterium PMM_0085 | reverse complement strand
TCCACCGCCTGCACGACCGAACGCACGATTTCTGCCGCTAGCTCCGGCTGGCGCAATAGCGACGAACCGCCGCCATTTTTGGTGATCTTATTCACCGGGCAACCCATATTGATATCCACCGTATCCGCCCCTTCCGCCACCGCCATCTGCGCCGCCTCTGCCAAAAAATCGGGACGACAGTCAAACAGCTGAATGCTAATCGGGCGCTCCGCTGGGTCAATCTCCATAATTTTGGGTAGCTGCTTCACATAATGCAGCCCCGTCGCGTTCACCATCTCGGTATACATCATCGAATCTGGCGCATAGCGACGCACCAGCCGCCGAAACACCAAATCCGTCACCCCAGACAGCGGCGATTGCAGCACCCGACTCTTCAGCTCCACCGTACCAATCCGCAGTGGAACTGCAAACCGCGCCCTCAATTCAGGAGATAGCGTCACCATACCTAACCCCAAAGAATATCCAAACTCAGGCACAAAACCAACCCAATTGATCTTAACCCCCTTCATCCTTCCCCTGACGGTAACCCCCCCTCATCCTTACGGTTCACCGCCACTCGCTAACTCACACTACTCTTTACACTGATAGTCATGACCCATGTGAATCCTTCCTGCTCCAGCCCGCAGAATCCGTCAATCCCGGTGCCAAACAGGGAACCGTCCAACCGAAGGTTCGGGAAATACGACTTCATTGAATTAGGCAAAACTACGCAGTATATAGATTGAGTACCGCGTAATTAAGAGTTGGGATAGGACTGACCCTCGCTAGCTCACGTCTGAGAACTGGTGCTGGGTAGCGATCCACTTCCCCAAGTGCTGCTGATGGATTTTTTCCTCAGGGTACCGACGCCGGAAGGATAGGGTCAAACTCACATAAACAACTGGTTAATCGAAACCTGGAACTGTATCTGAACCGGAGACTAATATGGCAAAAGTTGTTGGAATTGACCTAGGGACAACCAATTCCTGCGTAGCAGTGATGGAAGGTGGTAAGCCCACGGTGATTGCGAACGCCGAGGGATTTCGTACAACGCCTTCGGTGGTCGCCTTTGATCCCAAAACCAAAGAGCGTCGCGTCGGTCAGATTGCCAAACGTCAATCGGTAATTAACCCCGAGAACACTTTTTATTCGGTCAAGCGGTTTATTGGCCGTCGCTTCGACGAAGTGACCAATGAAACCACTGAAGTACCCTACAAAGTGCTGAATGTTGGCGGCAATGTTAAGCTGGATTGTCCTGCTGAGGGCAAGCAGTTTGCTCCCGAAGAGATTTCTGCTCAGGTTTTGCGCAAACTGGTAGAAGATGCCAGCAAATACTTAGGTGAAACCGTCACCGAAGCGGTAATTACGGTGCCGGCATACTTTAACGATTCTCAGCGTCAGGCCACCAAAGATGCGGGCAAAATTGCTGGAATCGAAGTAAAGCGAATTATCAATGAGCCGACTGCTGCATCGTTGGCCTATGGCTTAGATCGCAAGGGCAACGAAACCGTTTTGGTATTTGACCTAGGCGGCGGTACGTTTGACGTATCCATTTTGGAAGTTGGCGAGGGCGTGTTTGAAGTGCTGGCAACTGCGGGGGATACGCACCTCGGTGGCGATGACTTCGACAAAAAGATTGTTGATTTCCTAGCAGATGATTTCCGCAAGAATGAAGGCATTGACCTACGGAAAGACAAGCAGGCGCTGCAGCGGCTGACGGAAGCGGCTGAGAAGGCTAAAGTTGAGCTGTCTAGCGTGACGCAAGCAGAAATCAACCTGCCCTTCATCACAGCCACTCAAGATGGGCCAAAACACCTTGATATGACGCTCACCCGTGGCAAATTTGAGGAGCTTTGTGCCGAACTGATTGATCGCTGCCGGATTCCGGTTGAGGCGGTCTTGCGTGACTCTAAGCTGGCTAAAGAGAGCATTGATGAAGTCGTGCTAGTGGGTGGTTCGACGCGGATTCCGGCTGTACAAGAAGTGGTACGGCGGGTGCTGGGTAAGGAACCTAACCAAACAGTTAACCCAGATGAAGTGGTTGCCATTGGGGCGGCGATTCAAGCGGGTGTGCTGTCTGGTGAAGTGAAGGATATCTTGCTGTTGGATGTTAGCCCCCTATCGTTGGGAGTCGAAACCCTCGGTAGTGTGATGACTAAGATTATCCCCCGCAACACCACTATTCCCACTAAGAAGTCGGAAGTGTTCTCAACCGCAGCGGATGGCCAAACCAATGTGGAAATCCATGTGCTGCAAGGCGAACGTGAAATGTCGAATGACAACAAGAGCTTGGGAACCTTCCGCCTGGATGGGATTCCTCCCGCTCCTCGTGGCATTCCTCAAGTTGAAGTGACGTTTGATATTGACGCCAACGGCATCTTGAACGTGCGCGCCAAGGACAAGGGTACGGGCAAAGAGCAATCTATCAGCATTACAGACGCATCGACGCTGCCTAAAGATGAAGTGGAGCGGATGGTGAATGAAGCTGAGCGCAATGCCACGGCTGACCAAGAGCGTCGCGAACGGATTGACCTCAAGAACCAAGCCGATTCGCTGGCCTACCAAGCTGAAAAGCAAATTGCTGACTTGGGCGATAAGGTGCCCCCGGCTGACAAGGTCAAGGTAGAAGCCTTAACGAAGGACTTGCGCGAGGCGATCGCCCAAGAAAACTTCGACAAGGTCAAGTCTTTGACCACTGAGTTGCAGCAAGCCCTCTATGGCATTAGCAGCAACCTTTACCAGTCTGCCGATGGCGCTACCCCACCGTCTGGTGATGGTGACGGTACCGATGGCGGTGCTCCATCTGGCGGCAGCACGGGTGAGGATGATGTGATTGATGCGGAGTTCTCGGAAACGAAGTAGACCGATTTCTGATCGTTCCAGGTGTTAAATCAGGTGGGGAGGGGGCTTTGCCTCCTCCCCTTTTTCGGGTCTGGGTTAGTG
>CASBQJ010000114.1 GCA_949127705.1 Synechococcales cyanobacterium PMM_0085 | reverse complement strand
GCGCGATAGTCTTTAGCCAGATGAGTGGATTGTCCCCAGCCAATCAGATCGGGAGCCACAATGCGAAAATCTGCGGCGAAGGCCGGGTAAAGCTTTGACCATTCGTAGGCAGAAGAACCCCCCCCTAGGCTGTGCAGAAACAGCAGCGTGGGACGGGTAGACGTCGCGATCGCCTGGTTGCACCAAGGAGAGGCTACAGCCGTATAGTAAGCAACGACGCCTAATGAGGTGGCGATCGCCCGTTGTCCAAAGCCCGGTGGCTGAAATTGCAGCATAAAAAGTTAGTTTGGTCTGACGACTGCCTAATCCACCCAACCGATTTCGTCGTCGCTAAGAGAGGTAGACGATGGTGCGGGAAGCACAGGATGATCGAACATTCGGTGTAGCTCAATTTGCGATCGCTGAGAGGCCGTATGCCCAGGATGAACAGCGCTTGCGCCACTGGGCTGGGCCGGGGGAGTGGCAGTTGGTTTTGCCGTCTGAGGACTTTTTGTCGCTACAAACGTTTGAGGTGTTGCCTGGACGGGCGGCAAAGCTTTAGCAGCCGTTTCTAGCTTAGAATTTAGATCTGAAAGCTGTACGATGACCCGTTTTGCCTCAGCTAGCTCCGTTTTAGCTTGTTTGGTTTGCTCTTGATCCGTTTGCAGCTGCTGTACCAATGTCCGTTGCTCAGCCAAATCAGATTCCAATGCATCAATCTTACGTTGGAGCACACCTGCACTTAGCTGCGCATCGTCTAGTGCTGCTTTTAGCCCGTTGATCGTGTCATTTAGCTGAGCTGTGGCTGCAATAGACGCTGCGTCCACGGGGGCTTCAACCGAAGTAGCCTTAGGCTTTTTAGGTTGAGCTGTAGA
The DNA here is from genome assembly GCA_949127705.1 of Synechococcales cyanobacterium PMM_0085. Classification (GTDB taxonomy): domain Bacteria; phylum Cyanobacteriota; class Cyanobacteriia; order Elainellales; family Elainellaceae; genus CASBQJ01. The sequence continues at coordinate 3,710 of CASBQJ010000114.1, read as the reverse complement.
TGCGGTTTTGGCAGCAGCTGAGTTTGCCACCGCAGGCTGGCTGGGCTTTGCTGTATTTTCTGAACCCGTTTGTGACTCTGGCATTTTGTTTGCCTCTTCCCGCAATACGTCTGACAGTTGTTTTCGTGTAGCCATTAGTTTCTCCAATCTCGCTGAATTTCTTCTGCCACACGGCGATAATCCGCCTCGGCTTCTCGCGCATTTTTGCCTCGATACTGAAGCACCGCCATGCCATCTAAGGCCGCCCGCTCATGTGCCTTGTAGGCGCGAACAAATGCATTACAGGTAGGAATACCTAATTCCATTAAGGTATTTTGAGCGTCTAGCGCTTCTCCTAAGCTGCGCGGATCAACTCGTGTCAGTAAGACTCGGTAGGCTGTGCCCGAAGGCATCACCGCTGTTTTTACCGTCTCAATCAGAACCGCTAAATCCATCGGAGCGGGAGGAGTCGGTAACACTAAGTAATCTGCGGCAGGAACCAAGGTCTTGAGGGTATCTGATCCTAAAGCCGGTGGGGTATCGACTACTACTAGAGTATAGTTCTTGACCTGGCCTAAGTCTCTGAGCAATACGGGATTTGTCTCTTGCACCAAGTCGAATCCCATCGTCTTTTGGCTACGTTCAAACCACCAGGTAGCTGACTGTTGAGGATCGGCATCGACTAACAGCACTTGGCTATGGCCTGCGAAGCTAGCAGCCAGATTGATGGCAGTAGTAGTTTTTCCCACTCCTCCTTTGCCGTTGAGGACGACCAAAACTTTTGCAGGATGAGACGATAATTTCACAAATAGAGCGCCTTGAGAAATGCTGCTTCTGCGCTGAATATACCGCTTAACGGCTGTAAAGTGCAGCTAGAATGAGCTAAATCTTTGTTTTTTTAATAGGGTCGATAGCGCCACCCCGCTTGATCTAGAAATCAGGATTAAATCAGTTCTGAGCTGTGAGTGCAGGCTGTCAACGGACAACGCACACATGGGCACTTAAAACTCACTCATTCCTTAGAGTAGCGTGAGTTCATCCGTTAGCGTGTGTTCCAGCTGAGACCTAATACTCGGATAGTTTGGTTAAGGCACTGGTTTGAATGGGGGGTGTTACCACCTTTCTTGAGCCAGGAAAGAGCGGCTATAATCCTGAATTAAGATTGTTAAACATACTAAAGAATTGCGAATTCGCAACGCTAGCAGCTGTTCTATCTAGGGTGGCTCGGTTCCCCTAATCTGGAATCGCTAGAGTGGCTAGTTCGTACTCGCTCCTGACCTACCTGCTCTAGTTTAAATTATCAAAGTCTAAAGGGTGCATCACGATGGATAACCAGAAGCCTCAAAAGGCGGGCAACGAACTGTCAAGCGATCGCTATAAAGACCTCCAAACCAACCCTTTTACAACCTATCGAGATCCTCAAACGGGTCGGTGGGTTGTCGTAAAGCCGTCTGTTACAGCTGCGGCATAGGGAACAGTGGCTGGTTCTGATTCAATCTAAAGTGGTCAGTGAAAGCAAATAGGAGGTCGGCATATCTGTATAGATCTACCGGCCTCCTATTTGCTTTGAATGGTTTTGGAGGAATGGTTTTGGAAGCAGGTAGTCATCACCCTGACGGCTACCTGCTTCCAAGAGGCTGATGTCTAGTGACTAGGATGCAACCTTAACGGGTTCACGCCGAATTGTGGGGGTAGTGCTAGGGGTACTAGGGCTACTAGGGATACCGAGTTGGGAAGGTGTTTGCATCAGAAATACTAGAAGGGGGTTGCTTTGCATCTCGCGGCGCAGCAGCCGACGCACTTCCATTTCCAGTTGAGCCTGAAGTTTCGTCCAATCTACTTCGATTTCACCCTCACCAAACTGATGGGTAAAGTCCTTCCAGCGATCTCTCAGCAGACCCTCAATCGTCTGCGTAATCGAGCGGTCGAGCTTAGACTTATCGAGTGTGGTGACCACACCCCGCAGGTGTATTTCCGGCTTTGCCATCAATGCACCATTCAAGCCAACCGTTGCCGCAACCGTGACGATCCCGTCCCCTGCCAATTGTTGGCGTTCTTTTAGCACTCGGTCATGTACCACCCCAGAACGAGAAGAATCCACCAGCTCAATGCCAGACTTGACTTTACCGGCAACACGAATACTGTCTTGGGTCAATTCGACGACATCGCCATTATTGATAATCACCATGTTCTCAGCCGGAACGCCCATACTTTGAGCTGTTTCGGAATGCTTCACCAGCATCCGATGCTCCCCGTGAACGGGTAGAAAGAACTTAGGTTTCGTCAGTGCCAGCATCAGCTTTTGATCTTCTTGCGCACCATGCCCCGAAACGTGGATGCCCTTATCGCGGCCATAGATGACTTTAGCGCCTTGCATCATCAGCTTGTCGATCGTGTTCACCACCGCAATCGTGTTGCCCGGAATAGGATTGGCCGAAAATACGACCGTATCGCCAGGGCGAATCTGAATTTGCTTGTGTTCACGGCGAGCGATGCGGGTCATAGCCGCCATCAATTCACCTTGAGAACCAGTCGTTAAAATTAGCGCCTTGTTATCTGCTAGCTTGTTGACCTGATTCAACGGCACAAATAGGCCGTCCTCACACTTGATATAGCCTAAGTTGCGGGCATGGGCAATTAGGTTCAACATTGAGCGACCCAAGATTGCTACCGATCGCCCATGCTTTTTCGCCAGTTCTAGCAGCATGCTGATGCGGTGAATCGACGAGGCAAATGTTGTCACTAGCAAGCGACCTTCCGCCTGACTGAAGCAGCGATCGAGGTTGGGAAACACAGAACGCTCAGACGGCGTATGTCCTGGTATTTCCGAGTTGGTTGAATCACTGATTAAACAGAGCACGCCTTTTTCGCCGTGTTCCGCTAAACGCTGAATGTCAAAAAACTCGCCATCGACCGGGGTAAAGTCAAACTTGAAGTCGCCTGTATGAATGACGACCCCAAGCGGTGTATGGATGGCAACGCTAAAGCTATCGGCAATGGAGTGGGTGTTGCGGATGTATTCTACTAAGAAATATTTACCAATCCGCACCATGTCGCGAGGGCGCACCGTTCGCAGCTCTGTGCGATCTGCCACACCTGCTTCTTCTAGCTTGTCTTCTAGTAGAGCCATGGCCAGCCGAGGTCCATAGATTACTGGAATATCAAACTGCTTGAGGTGAAAAGCAATGCCCCCAATGTGGTCTTCATGACCGTGGGTGGCAATCATTCCCTTAATTTTGTGGTTATTTTCACGCAGGTAGGTGGTGTCTGGCAAGACAATGTTGACCCCGTGCATGCCATCGGTAGGAAATGCCAGCCCTGCATCTAGCAAAATAATTTCATCAGCATATTCAAAGACGCAGGTGTTTTTGCCAATTTCGTGCAGACCGCCGAGAGGAATAATTTTGAGAGCTGGGTTTGATTCTGATTGAGTCATGTAAGTCCTTGATACGAGGGAATATGGGTGTTGTAACGTGAAAAACTAAGAGACCAAGTAGCCTAAAAAACTTTTGGATGAATAGCCCGATCAGTTGGGCAGGTGCATCGCAAGAATTTGAAAAGGGTTTAGTCAAAGACAGTTCATTGGCCAGATGCATTGGATATTCGGTTGTTTGGAAACTCGTTGCTGGGTGGTGAATAAAATAACCCTGCTAGATAGAAGCTCTTTGGAACTGTCCAACTGAGACAGCCGTGATTTCAAAGTTGGTAACCGCTAGAAATGAGCAAAACTT
>CASBQJ010000113.1 GCA_949127705.1 Synechococcales cyanobacterium PMM_0085 | reverse complement strand
TCAGTCATCATGGCTGGATTGTTGAGTGATGGCAACGCTAGCGATTGAATGGATGTGGATGGGGTAACCCAGAGCTGATGTTGTCGCCATTGCAGCGTGTATTGGGATCCGGCATCTCCCTTGCTAGACGACAGTTGTGCCGTAGAGGGTGACGTTGCAACGGGGGTGGACGCTAGAGTGGTTTTAGAAGACATCATGGGTAGTTAGGGTGAGGGGATAAGTGCAAATTGTTCAGGCAAGACGGACAGAAATTAGATGGATCGTCGCAGTTGTTTGGGTGTCTTGTTAACGTACGGCTGCTGAGGTTTGGTCTTGAGCCTGACTGAGAATTTGGCCTCGTTTCTCGCTACACACTTGGTCAATTAGCTTGCTGATTTTGGCGTAGAACACATCTTCTGTGAAGTTGTTTAGGGCATGGTCTCGAATCGCTTGGAAATTCCAGTCCACTTGATTAGCGTCTAACAGCGCCTCAATCAGTGATTCAGGGGTTTGTCGTTTGAAAAATACACCTGTTTCTCCAGGTATCTGAGTATCCAACACCCCGCCAGCCCCGTAAGCAATCACCGGGGTGCCGCTAAAGTTTGCTTCTACTGGAACCAGTCCATAATCTTCACAGGCCGCCACAATCACCGATCGGGCGTCGGCAAATAAAGCACGGCGTTCAGAGTCACTCACATGCCCCAAAAACTTGATATTTCCTAATGCCCGCGCTTCTAAACGCTTACGTTCGGGTCCAGTCCCTGAGATTAATAGCGGATAGCCTAGCCAGTTGAAGGCTTCCACAATTAAATCAATCCGTTTGTAGCTCAGCAGTCGGGCTGACGATAGGTAATAGTCTGCCTTCTGGTCTGAGAAGATAAACTGACGGCTATCAATGGGGTAGTTGATGGTAATGGCAGGTCGCCCATAGATGCTGCGAATTCGCTCTGCCACTGTAGTCGAGTTAGCAATATACAAATCTGGCTCTTGAGAATAGCTCAAATCTGCATCTCGCATCGCTTGGAAAATTGGTTCAATTAACGGTTTTAGGGGGCGGTAAGTACCGTAGTGGCGCAGGTAAGTCTCGGTATCCCACAGGAAACGGGTAATGTTGTGACAAAAGCAAACGTGAACGGCATCGGGGCGCTTGCGCACGGCTTTTGCAAAGCTGGTGCTGCTACTAATGATCAAGTCGTACTCTTGCAAGTCGAGCGCTCGGAACGCAGAGAAATAAAACGGGGCTAGCAATCGGAAGTATTTGGCTGCGCCGGGGATCTGCTGCAAATACGTGGTGTTGACGGGGCGATCGCCAATTTGGATGGTGTTTTTAGCGTCAAAAACAGATGTAAATACATCAGCATCGGGAAAGAAATTGCACAGCAGCTCAAAGACGCGTTCTGCCCCTCCCCGCTGCGTCAAATAATCGTGTACCAGTGCGATCTTTGTCATGCAATCATGCCTTGTAGCGTTTCAGGTGACGTTCAGGTTAACGAAGCTGAGAAATCTAACTTAGGTTCAACAAGCGCCTTTGCTGGCAAGCACGGCTCCAACGGTTTTGAAAATGAGGTAGAGATCGTAGCCAATCGACCACTTCTGTTGATACAGCAGATCCATCGTGACAATTTCCTCAAAGTCTTTGATGGCTGAGCGTCCGCTGGCCTGCCAAACACCCGTTAGGCCGGGCTTCACGCTTAACCGTTGACGATGATGTTGCTCATAGCGGCTAACTTCATCGGGCGTTGGCGGGCGAGTCCCAACCAGGCTCATGTCACCTTTAAGCACATTCCAAAACTGGGGCAGTTCATCTAGGCTGGTACGCCGCAGCAACCGTCCAACTCGGGTTTGACGGGGGTCGTCCTCGTTTTTGAAGATCAGACCTTTTGCTTGGTTTTCAACTTGATGTTTGAGCTGATCGGCACCCACCACCATGGAACGAAATTTCCACATTCGGAACTCTCGTCCATTTAATCCACAGCGCATTTGGCTGAAGAAGATGGGACCGGGATGATCTAATTGAATGGCGATCGCGATTGGGATAGCGATCGCCGCTGTAATCACAAGCCCAACTAAGGCTCCTAGAATGTCTACCAATCGTTTGGCTTTGCTTTCCACCGAAGGGTGAACAAAGCGGTGGGGTGAAGGGGCTGGAAGGCAAGAAGTTTGCATAAGTTACCGGATAGTGGCAAGGGACAAAGAACAGGAACTCACACTTAGTCGAATCAGCGATCGCCCTGGGATCTCAAAGCGCTATGGGCTGCATATGGCTGAGAGGTGATTAGAGATGCGTAGATACATGGCTAGAGATGCATAGTTCACGTCGGTCACCCACATCCAATCCGTCTCTGACTCAGGTCGGCAAACATACCGACTTGAAATGAAGAACTGTTAACGTTTGCGTGACTTAGAGTGGAATTCCGGACTTTTCTACAAAGCTTCTATGAACCTGCTCAGAGTAAACTCTGATACTCTGAAGACCTGTTTTAAGGTCTCATTTCGGCTTTAGAACATCAAGAATTGCTCTATCGCATGAGCAGCAGGGGTTTTAGCTGTTGAAAGGGCATTTAACCCGTTTGAAAAGAGTTACACAAGATACTGAGTCCCGTGGACTTGGATGGCCTGAATCCTGAAAATTAAATTGTAAATTTACGTAAAGTTCAGGCTGCTTCTTCCTGGGAAGGGGCGATAATTTTCATCTTGAAAAAGTTCCCTAGGCTCACAACAAAATTTTTAGGAGCAGCAGCATGGCGCATAGCTCTGCTCTAGCGAGATCGCACATAGGTGGTGCTAGGTGCGTACTTAGCTTCACGTACTTAGCGTTACGGATAATACGGGCTGGTCTAGATCAATTTGCATGTCCGTAATGGCTGAATACCCAGGCGTCTCTGCTGAGGAACCGGGTGTATAAATTAGCAAAATGGCTCTCCTCCGGCAATTCCATCCCATCAGGAGGCGATCGCAAACCATAGGGTTCACCCGATCGTCAGCCGTTTTGGTAGGGTGGATGTCAGGGTTAATTCACAGTCTGCTCCAATATTGTTTGGATTAGGGATTGCTTTAATCCTGAGTTTGATTAAAATGACTTGAGTACTGATTGATCCGCTCGATGCGCAACTGAATAGGAATTCGCTTCTAGGGTTCCGATTTGGCAGGCCGCCTGCCAAACGTCTGGTCCGAGAGAAGCAGCCAACTTTAGAGTTGTGGTCATGTTTTAGGCTTGTGAGCATTTTAGGCTTGTGAGCTAAGACGCGATCCGCTAAATTGGTCACACGGCGGGAAAAAAGCCCGGGAGAACCACACAGACTTGAACCTCTGTGGGTAGCTCCTGGGCTTTGTCGTTTTCTAGAGGTGCTTCAACGGCTGATCTACCCTACAAGGAGAGTTTTATGGTGCAAGCTTCTACTGTGCCCAATCTGCCAACTGTGCCAAATGCCACGACGATCGATTCAAGTTTGATGTTGCTGGACGAGAAGCTACCGGGTGGTGCCTATTGGCATGGCATCATCAAACGGGGCAATACGCTGCGAGTGACTGATTTAGCCGGGTCACAGGGCGTTTCGATGATTTGCTACAACGCCGATAGCCCAATTGAACGGCTTAACGTGGCAGACACGGCTAAGATTCAGTTCAACGCCTTCCTCAAACAGGGAATGGTACTGTATTCGGACATGGGTCGCATTTTGTGTTCGATTACTGCCGACACGTCTGGCCACCATGATTTGATCTGTGGGTGCAGCAACGCGGCCAGCAACGCGGCGAAATATGGAGAAGGGACTTACAACAAGTATGGTGAAAGCGATTACAACAACTCTCGCAATAATTTTCTCAAAGCGTTGGCTAAGCGCGGGTTGACCCGTAAAGACTTAATGCCCAATCTCAATTTGTTTAGTCGAGTTGCGGTTCGCCCCAATGGAGATCTGGAATATGTGACCGGCTACGAGCAAGCGGGCAGCTATGTTGACCTGCGGGCGGAAATGAATGTGTTGGTAGTGATTTCTAACTGCCCACATGTGCTGCATCCGGCTACCGTTTATCAACCCAAGCCAATTCAGCTGACCGTGTGGCGATCGCCCACTCCCACCCCAGATGACCTGTGCCGCACCGCTAACGAAGCAGTAATGCGTGGCTTCATTAATACCGATGCGCTATTTGCCCAAGCGTAGTGACCGAGTGAGATTAACAGTTTTTTAGAGGACAAACCCATGGTGACAACCCTACCAATCGAACTCGATCCCGCTACCGCCATTTACGACGAAGAATTGCCGGCTCGTCAACCGTGGTCGCGGGTGGTGAAACAAGGCCAGATCTTGCGGATTATTGATTTGCAAGGCAATCAAGCCGTTGACACCCTGTTTTACAATGCCCATGATCCATCCGAGCGCTACAGTGCACCCGACACAGTCGTGCGTCAAGGCAACATTTTTATTACGACGGGAACCCAGCTAATGTCTAACGACGGGAACGTGATGATGACTGTGATCCATGATGATTGCGGTAAGCACGATACCTTGGGCGGTGCATGCAGTATGGAAAGCAATTCGGTACGCTATGGCTTACACAAAAAACATTTGCATGCGTGTGTGGAAAACTTTTTGCTGGAATTGAGTCAGTATGAGATGAACAAACGGGATTTGGTCAGCAACGTGAACTTCTATATGAATGTTCCGGTCAGCGATGATGGCACGTTAGAGATTGTAGACGGCATTTCTGAAGCGGGTAAAATGATTGACCTGCGGGCAGAAATGGATGTGATGGTGTTGATTTCTAACTGCCCTCAAATCAACAATCCCTGCAATGCCTATAACCCAACCCCAGCGCGGTTGATCATTTGGGATGCCGCATAAGCCGTTCACGTTTGTAGGGGCATGGCAGTGCCATGCCCCTACAAACGTCTCTACTACCCATACAAAACCAATGGGTTCCTGTTCTAACCAAAACGTTTTAGTTGCGCATGTTTACCAAAGTTTTAGTGGCCAATCGGGGTGAAGTGGCATGTCGGGTGATTCGCACGCTGAATCAGATGGGCATTGCGTCAGTGGCGATTTACTCCGATGCGGATGCCCATGCGCTGCATGTGGCGCAGGCCACAGAGGCGGTGGGTGTGGGGGCGGCACCCGTGGCCGAAAGCTATTTGCGCGGCGATCGCATCCTCACCATTGCCCACCAAACTGGGGCGCAGGCGATTCATCCCGGCTATGGTTTTTTGAGCGAGAATGCAGAATTTGCTGAAGCCTGTGCGGCGGCAGGGATTGTTTTTATTGGCCCAACGCCAGCCCAGTTGCGGCAGTTTGGCCTCAAGCATACCGCGCGTGAACTGGCTGCGCAAAACCAGGTGCCACTGTTACCCGGTAGTGGTCTGCTAGATAGTTTAGAGCAGGCGCAGCAGGTGGCAGCGGCGATCGCCTATCCCGTCATGCTCAAAAGTACCGCAGGCGGTGGTGGGATTGGCATGCAGGCGTGCTTCAGTCCGGCAGAATTGGCGGGTGCTTATGATCAAGTGCAGCGGCTGAGTCAAGCCAACTTCAGTCAGAGCGGCATCTTTCTAGAGAAATACATCCAAACCGCGCGCCATATTGAGGTGCAAATTTTTGGCGATGGCCAGGGGCAGGTGATTGCCCTGGGTGAACGCGATTGTTCTACCCAGCGACGCAACCAAAAAGTAATTGAAGAAACACCCGCTCCGGGGATTACAGACGCCCTGCGTCAAGCCTTATCCGATGCGGCGCTGCGGCTGGGGCAAGCGGCGCACTATCAATCGGCGGGCACTGTTGAGTATGTGTTTGATGTAGAGACCCAGCAGTTTTACTTTTTGGAAGTGAACACACGCTTGCAGGTGGAGCATGGCGTGAGCGAATTGGTCAACCAGATTGACCTAGTGGAATGGATGGTGCGCTTGGCAGCAGGCGATCGCACCTTCCTCGATCGCTACCAGCACCAGCCCCACGGCCATGCCATTCAGGTGCGGATTTATGCCGAAGATGCCCACAAAAACTTTCAGCCCAGTGCTGGGTTGCTGAGCGCGGTGCAGTTTCCCGAGTCCATTCGCTGCGATCGCTGGATTGAAGCCGGAACCACCGTCACCCCGTTTTATGATCCGCTGCTGGCGAAGGTATTGGTGCAGGGTACCAATCGGGAAGAGGCGATCGCGCACCTACATGCAGCACTAGTCCAGTCTGAAATCGCGGGCATTGAAACGAATCTAGACTACCTGCGCCAGGTGATTGCCAGCCCTGAGTTTGTGCAGGGAAAATTGAGCACACGCTGGCTCACTTCATTTGCCTATCAGCCCCGCACTATCGACGTATTAGAGTCTGGTACCTACACCACCATTCAGGATTATCCCGCTCGGGTGGGCTACTGGGATATCGGCGTGCCGCCATCGGGACCGATGGATCACCTAGCATTTCGGCTGGCCAACCGAATTTTGGGTAATTCTGAAGCGGCAGCGGGGTTGGAATGTACCGTGATGGGTCCGACGCTGCGGTTTAACTGCGATACGGTAATTTGTTTGACGGGTGCGGCAATGCGCGCCACTCTGGATGGTCAGACTGTGCCCTATTGGAGCGCGGTACCCGTGAGCGCTGGCAGCACGCTGAAGCTCAAAACGATTCAAGGCCACGGCTACCGCACCTATCTAGCGATTCAAAATGGATTTGACGTGCCCGATTACTTGGGCAGCAAGTCTACCTTCACCCTCGGTCAATTTGGTGGACATGCCGGACGCACGCTGCGACCTGGCGATGTATTGCGGCTATATCGGCCAGCAGAACAGAATATAGAACAGAATACAGAACTAAATCAAACAAGCTATTGTATATGCCCCGACGAACTGATTCCTACATACACCAGTGAATGGGAAATTGGCGTACTCTATGGTCCCCACGGAGCACCCGATTTCTTCACCACAGATGATATCGCTACTTTGTTTACGACCCGTTGGACAATCCACCACAACTCCGCCCGCACAGGCATTCGCCTGATTGGCCCCAAGCCGCAATGGGCGCGATCGGACGGTGGTGAAGCGGGGTTACATCCGTCTAACATTCACGACAACGCCTATGC